>DAINNQ010000124.1:0-7429 GCA_036735825.1 Alteromonadaceae bacterium
GTTGATAATGAGTATTCATAAAACTATGCATGCCTAACAAAATGTTAGTGGACGGGTCTTTGGCATCTAACGACAGCGCTTTATCAATTAGCTGTTGAACATCAGGTGTAATATTTTGTTCAAATTTATAATATGTCGCCTGTGCTTTCGCACCATAAACATCGGCAAGTTCACCATCAATAGCAATAACTTGGTCAAAGGCGGATAATGCTTGATCAAACTCAGCTACGCCAACCAGTGCTTGCCCTAAGCTATACCATGCATCAGAGTTTGTCGGTTCTTGTTCTGTGATCTTGCGTAATTTCTGAATATGAATAATCGCTTGCTGTTGTTCATCTATTTCATCTTGTCCTGCAACGGCTTGCGGTGTGTTAGCAACTAACTCATAAGACCCCGTTTTAGCATAAAAATAACTACTAAAAATCAGTACAAACAAAGATAACACTATTGGCCAAACCAGCGATAATTGCTGTGATTTTTCAAGTATTTGTTGTGCTTCCTTACTATTATCTTCAATATCTTGTAACAAGCTTTGGTCAAGTTCAGCGACTAGATATTGGTAACTTTCTTCGTCTAAGCTGCCTTGTTGAAAATCTTTTTCAATTTCCGCTTTGTGCTCATGATATAAACGAACATTGGTTTCATCTCGAAAACTATTATCAACGGTATTGGTTTGGCGGTTTTGATTAATAAAATGCGCCCAAATAATTACTAACAGCAGTAAAACAAAGGCGATAACTATAAAAAGAAGTTCTATCATGGATTATTTGTCTTTTAATATTTGAGCGAGTTTATCTTGCTGTTCACTAGATAAAGATTTTTGAATGTTTTTAGTGGGCTTTTTGCGTAAAATAAACACAACGATTATCACGCCTATAAGAAGCAAAATTGCAGGCCCAAACCATAAAACATAGGTTAACGAAGAAACCTTAGGACGATATAAAACAAAATCACCGTAACGCTTCACCATAAAATCAACAATCTCACTATCCGCTTTACCTTGCTGTAAAAGCTCATACACTTCTCGGCGTAAGTCAGCGGCAATTGGCGAGTTAGAATCAGCTAAATTTTGATTTTGACATTTCGGACATCTGAGCTCTTTTACTAGCGCTTTATAACGAGTTTCTGTTACTTCATCAGTAAAAACATAGGTATCTGTTGCCAAAGCTTGCAACGAAAAACTTATTGTCAATAACAAAGTTAAGAAGACAATTAACGAAGAAATACATTTGCTCATGAGTTAACTTCCTTATTTTCTTTCTCGATCAATTCGATCACTGGGAGAAACTTTTCTTGCCAAACGTTGCCATCAATAGGCCCAACATATTTCATGCGGATCATCCCTTTATTATCAATAACAAAAGTTTCAGGGGCAGCAGTAACACCTAATTCGATACCAAGTTTTCCTAAGGGATCAAAGATAGAAAAAATATAGGGATCTTTATAATCGCGAAGCCATTTTTCAGCGTCTTGTCGATCATCTTTATAGTTCAAACCATAAAGAGCAACACGACCACTTTGAGCAATATCAACTAAATAAGGATGTTCATACTTACAGTACACACACCAAGTACCCCAAACATTAAGTAGAACTACATCACCTTTGAGATCTTTCTCAGTCAACATTCTGCTTGGTTCTAACAATTGGGTGAGCACAAAGTCAGGCATTTTTTGACCCACTAATGCTGACGGTAATGCTTGTGGATTTAATGATAAGCCACGGTATAACACGACACCCAGAGCAACGAATAAAACCAGTGGGATAAAGCGAATAATTTTGCCCATTTTCTATGCTCCTTCTGCTACCGATGCAACTTTGACACTTGCTGATGATTGAGCTGATTCACTCGCAACTTTTTTACGACGATATCGTTTATCTAGCATTGCTAATACGCCACCAATCGACATAAATATTGCACCTAGCCAAATCCAGCGAACAAAAGGTTTATAATGCACTCTAATCGCCCAAGCGTTATTGGGTAAAGGATCACCTAATGCGACATAAACATCTCGGAATAAACCTGGGTCAATACCGGCTTCGGTCATTCCCATGGTTTGCACCATATAACTTCTACGCTCAGGTGTTAATAACGCGACAAAACTTCCATTATTATGCACTTCCATTTGCCCTTGTTCAGCGGTGTAATTAGGACCTTTTACCGCTTTTATCCCTTTGAATGTTACATCGTAACCAGAAACATGCACGGTGTCGTTGGGAAACATTTTCACGCTTATTTCTTTTTCATAACTTGAAACAAGCGTCACACCAACAATAGTGACCGCAATCCCCAGATGAGCAATGGTCATCCCCCACTGGCTCAAAGTAATTTTACTGAACTGGTAACTATTTGATTTACCTTTTACTTGCTTTCCTTTAGCTTGATTTCTCAAGTCTTTGATCACCACCAGTGACACCCAGAAAGCTAAAATCATTCCAAAACTTGCCAATCCATTGACTTCGCCAGCATAAAGCACGGGGAATAAAGCCCCTAAAACAATACTGATCACCGAAGGTTTTGAAATTTGTTTACGCAATTCACCTTGCTTAGCTTTTTTCCAGCGAATAAGTGGCCCTATTCCCATGATAATAAACAGTATGCTCATAATGGGTACAAACACCGCATTAAAATATGGAGGTCCGACAGAGATTTTTCCTAAACCCATAGCATCGAGAATAAGTGGATAAATCGTGCCAAGTAAAACGGTAACACACGCAACCACTAAAATGATGTTACAAAGCAATAAAGCAGTTTCTCGCGAATAAAATGAAAATCGACTGAAGCTGGCAACATTCGATGCTCTAAAGGCAAATAACGTTAATGAACCACCGACAGCTATAGCCAACAATAATAAAATAAATGAACCACGTGTTGGGTCAGCAGCAAAAGAATGCACTGAGGTGATAACGCCAGAGCGCACTAAAAATGTGCCTAATAGACTTAAACTAAAGGCAAATATGGCTAATAACACAGTCCAATTTCTAAATGCGCCACGCTTTTCTGTTACCGCTAAAGAATGCAATAACGCTGTTCCCACTAACCAAGGCATAAAAGATGCGTTTTCAACAGGATCCCAAAACCACCAGCCACCCCAGCCAAGTTCGTAATATGCCCACCAACTGCCCAAAGCAATACCTAAAGTTAAACAAATCCAAGCAGCAACTACCCAAGGTCTTGCCCAACGTGCCCAAGCGGCATCTAACTTGCCACACATAAGTGCAGCAATGGCAAAAGCGAACGACACAGCAAAACCAACATAACCTAAATACAACATCGGCGGATGAATAATTAAGCCGACATCTTGTAACAATGGGTTTAAGTCACGCCCTTCTGCTGGCACATTTGGCCAAAGTCGATCAAATGGGTTTGACGTCATCAAGGTAAATAACATAAAACCAACGGCAATCATGCCAAGCACTGCTAAAACCCGAGCAATAAAGGCTTCATCAATCCCTTTGCTGAATTTGGCAACCGCCATGGTCCATGCAGTTAGTGAAAATACCCAGAGTAATAATGAACCTTCATGCCCGCCCCAAACTGCACTTATTTTAAAGTAATAAGGTAAGTGTGAATTTGAATGGCCTGCAATGTATCTCACCGAAAAATCATCAACGACAAATGAGTAACCAAGAATGATCAAACTGATCGCAGTAAAAGCAAACATGCCAAAAGTTAACGGTTTAGCGTAACTGGTTAAAGTTCGTTGATTGCTATACACACCAATGAGCGGAATGGTACTTAAACAAATAGCAAAGGCTAAGCCTATGATTAAGGCAAAGTGCCCTAACTCAGGTATCATATGAATTCTCCGAAGATGTTCGAGATAAGTCGAATACTAATGTTAATTTCGTCATGAAGATATTAATGCCCGCAATTCTAGCACTGTTTTGTGACAAATATCATCCGATATACGACGAGCCATTTAAATTTAGCGCTCAACTGGTTACATGCGGTAATAGTATGATAATTTCTTTAGTTATAGTAGGATCTGGATCAAGCCATTAAAACTATTTTCTCTCTAATATATTGAATATTCAGACAGAATAACTAATAGATAAATTTTAAATAATTCAATGCCAACAAGCCCTGCAACATTACTGAATGCTCAGCAGTTAACCTGTATTCGAGAAGATCGTATCTTATTTGAAGACCTCAGCTTTTCAGTGAATGCTGGAGATATTATTCAAATTGAAGGGCCTAATGGCGCAGGTAAAACCAGCCTCTTGCGTATATTAGCGGGTTTATCACAACCTTATGAAGGCAAAGTCTATTTTAAAGACGCTGACATTAATCACGACAAAGAGTTATATAATCAACATCTGCTTTATATTGGCCACCTTGCTGGTATTAAAGGTGAAATGTCAGCGCAAGAAAACCTTGAATTTAACCTTGCACTTAGTGGTATCGATAAATCACTTGCTGAAAACACCTTAGCAGAAGTCAATTTACTCGGTTTTGAAGATGCGTTAGCGTCTCATTTAAGTGCGGGACAACATAGACGAATAGCTCTGGCAAAATTATGGCAAAATCATGCGCCAATTTGGATATTAGACGAACCTTTTACCGCCATTGATAAACACGGCGTTATTAAGTTAGAAAATTTAATGATTGAACATGCAAAAAATGGTGGCTGTGTGATTTTAACCACGCATCAAGATCTCGCTATGGATAAAACTTTATATAAAAAATTGACGCTAGCTTATCGTTTTTTCTAAACAAACAATCCTTAACGAATAAGTGCTTAATAAATAAGTATCAAACTAAGTAATACAATTTAATAACAATTAACGAAAGAAATCATGAGTTTAAATACGACGACCAAGCAAACTGACATTAAGCATTTATCTTATATTGATGCGTTTGTATTAGTGTTTAAACGCGACCTAACCATAGCGTTTCGCCATAAAGATGATATTTTAAACCCGCTGCTGTTTTTCATAATAGTGATCACCCTTTTCCCTTTAGGCATTGGACCTGAGTCAAATACCTTAGCCCGCATTGCACCAGGCATTATTTGGGTGGCGGCTTTATTATCAACATTACTTTCACTTGATCGCTTATTTAAATCTGACCACCTTGATGGCTCACTTGAGCAAATGTTATTAAGTCCGCACCCATTATTTATTATTGTTTTAGCTAAAATTATTGCCCATTGGTGTTTAACGGGTTTACCACTTATTTTTGTGGCACCATTTTTAGCGGTTTTATTAAACCTTAATGAAAATAGTTATTTAGCCTTAATGCTCACCTTGTTAATTGGTACACCGATATTAAGCTTTTTAGGTGCTATTGGTGTTGGTTTAACCGTGGGCATTAAAAAAGGTGGCGTTTTATTAAGTTTATTAGTGCTTCCGTTGTATATTCCTGTCTTAATTTTTGCGACCAGCGCCATAGATACAGCGGCAATGAACTTACCCTACAGCGGTCAACTTGCTATAATTGCCGCGCTGTTAATAGCTTCAATTACTTTATCCCCTTTTGCGGTTAGCGCCGCACTAAAAGTGAGTACAAACTAATGTGGAAATGGTTACATCCTTATGCAAATCCAGAAGTGTCATATCATTTTGCAGGAAAATTAACGCCTTGGTTTTCAACGCTTACGCTTATTTTTTTAGCCGTAGGAATGACATGGGCATTACTCTTTGTGCCTGCAGATTATCAGCAAGGCAATAGTTTTCGCATATTTTATTTACATGTCCCTGCCGCTATTTTATCGATGGGCATTTATGTGGGCATGGCAATCGCTGCGCTATCAGGCTTAGTGTGGCAATTAAAACTGGCAGATGCTTCTTGTGCAGCTATGGCTCCTGTTGGCGCAGTTTTTACTGCAATAGCACTTATTACTGGTGCTGCTTGGGGTAGGCCAACATGGGGAACTTGGTGGGTTTGGGACGCAAGATTAACTTCAGAATTAATTCTATTATTTTTATATTTAGGCGTTATTGCTTTACATAATGCCTTTGAAGATAAAGCGCTTGCTGGCAAAGCGGCAGGTATTTTATCACTCGTCGGTGTGGTCAATATTCCAATCATTAAATACTCTGTTGAGTGGTGGAATACCCTTCATCAAGGTAGCACAGTTTCTAAACTTGGCGCACCATCAATGTCATCCGAAATGTACTGGCCATTCTTAGTGTGTTTTATCGGCTTTATATGTTTTGTAACCTGGATCATTTGCGTACGTTTTCGCAGCGAAGTATTAGCGCGAAACACTATGCGTCCTTGGGTTCGTACTCTCATCAATGATACTGAGGTGAAATAATGCAATTCTCTACTTTCTCAGATTTTATCGCGATGGGCGGCCATGGTTTCTATGTGTGGTTATCTTATGGCATCAGTTTCCTTTTATTAGCGTTATTGATCATCCACAGTAAAAGAAAAAACAACTCTATCATCCAGCAAATTCGCCTGCGCCAAAAGCGTGAAGAGAAACTAAAACAGGCTGCTCAAATACACAACGTTGAACAAGATCAAATATCATCACAAGAGGTTAACTCATGAATCCACGCCGTAAAAAACGTTTAACTATCGTTTTATCAGTATTAACTGGCATCGGAATAATTATCGGCTTAGTGCTATATGCTCTGAGCCAAAATATAGATTTATTTTACACTCCGCATGAAATCGTTCATGGCAAAGATGATAGCGGCATTAAACCAATAATAGGACAACGTATTCGTGTTGGCGGTTTAGTTGTTGCGGGTAGTGTTAAACGCGATGAAAACAGCTTAAAAGTACAATTTGACCTAACAAATAAAGGCGAAGTGATCACAGTTAAATATGACGGTATTCTTCCAGATTTATTCCGTGAAGGACAGGGCATCATCGCCAATGGTGCTTTAACGGCTGAGAGAGTGTTAGAGGCATCAGAAGTGTTAGCAAAACATGATGAAAACTACATGCCGAAAGAAGTCGCCGATTCATTAGGTGAAGGACATGAAGCACCTAAATATTCAAAAGATCAGTACCTGAATGAGTCAAAAGAATCGAAAAAATCATACTAGGTTAACGATATAAATGAATTGGTCATTATTTCATTTGAGGTAATGATCGATTCGACTTACTGAACACTCAAATATTCCCCTGCCCCTATTAATCATTAAATACTTATTGTTTTGCGCTTTACCAGTATTTATTCGCCCCGTTTAAGGTGTATCGACGAAATAAATTCGCTGCTTTAGTGCTAAATTTCAGCATGTGAAAACTTATTTATAACAAGGCACTGTGCTTAGTGAAGTAATTTCTATCGAAACAATTCACACTCTCTGGATTTGGGTTTGGGTTTGGGTTTGGGTTTAATCAAACCATTATTTATGTACAAGTTATAGGTAAAAAAAACCCTGAGCATAAACCCAGGGCGATCAAATTCGATCTTTTTAACGCACCCTCAACTAGTGAGACCGGATGTCTTTGCAGACAAATTCTTTAAA
>DAINNQ010000125.1:0-2370 GCA_036735825.1 Alteromonadaceae bacterium
CAATCAACAATTAAAATAGACAACAATTAAAATAGACAACAATTAAAATAGACACCCATTTTAATTTGTCTTCTGAGATTAACTTATCTAATGGCGAATTTCATCAAGGCTAAAACGGTATTAATTCAAAAAAGCACGCGATACAAGCAATGTAAATCAATCAGCGGGATTTTTAACAAATTATGAGCACAATTTGCCGAGCTTGTCACAACACTCCAGTCAACTACGTTTTTTGCTTTCATTAGGCTAAAAGCTTTTTACAGGAAGTTAAGTTAGGCCGTCGTTTCATTTTTTGATGTTGGCAAAACGTCTGAAGCGAGGCTTCATCTCCTACCGCACCTCGAAAGCTACGTGTAAACTGTCTAGCGAGTATCAACCAGTTTTCTTCACTGATATTAAGCCTTGTTAATAAATGGGGCTGCTTGTGACTAATAAACTCTTTTTTATCCTCTCGCAAGCAGCGACCTGTTAATTCAACAAGCTCTAGATAGTCTTCGAGAGCAAATGGTAAACCTTTAGGTATATCTATTTTGGGATTGCCAACAAAGGGTTGGAGAGTTTTAAGTTGATGCCCTTTAATCGCTGATTTTATGCGTTGTTGAATACTCGTATAGTGTGAGGTCTCAGTCGTGGGCGCTATCCCTGCCCTGATCGGATTTAAGTCAACATACGCCATGCAGGCAGCCAGTGCCTTTTCACCTAAAAGTGCTTGCGATTTAAATCGTCCTTCCCAAAACCTGCCAGTACAATTATCCTCAAGGTTCGCTTTTCTGGCGATAGATTCATTTAACAACCGCATAAACCAACTGATATCCATTAAACGCTGTCGGTACTGTTGAGCGGTGTCTTTGACCATTTCAAGTAACGGCTCGATTAATGTTTTGCCACGCAAATACTGTTGGGTTAGCAAAGTCCCTTTAAACAGTTTATGCCAGCGCCTAAGCACTTCTTCCATTGACCAATTTATGGCTTTGTCTTCATCAATAAATAGTACAACATGCACATGATTACTCATCACTGCATATGCACTGATATCAATGGCAAATACCTCTGACAAGGATAAGAGTTTATCTTCAACCCAACTTCGTCGATGTTCATAGCTTTTACCTGTAATACTATCTTAACCACACAAAAATGCGCGGCGAACATAGCGGGAAATACAATGATAATAAGGGGTTGCTGATAAGCATATTTGACGGCTTCTTGCCATGGTCATTGTTCGTGTCCTTACGACAATAATTCATTGCCATACAGCCTAGACCACCCTAAAAAATTTACAAATTAAGATGGTTGTCTAGTTAAATTCCTTCTAGTTAAATTCCTCTAGACAAAATAGGCCTGCTCCAACCTTACAATTGGTATAACTTAAAAATAGCCTAAAAAAACAGCGTTAAGTGCAGTACTTAACGCTGTTTTCATCAGTTAGTTTAATTTTTACTTAACGTCAGCTACAACCGAATAGAGCTTCAGCGAAAACTTAAATAGATTTAGGTTTTACACATTTCGGGTTGTTTTTCGCTTGATAAACGGCTTCCGCATTTGCCATGTTTTTTGTTAAATCGTTGATCCGAGTTTCATTTGACGGATGAGTAGATAAAAACTCGGGTGGAGCGCCTTTAGACACTTTCGCCATGTTTCGCCACAATTGCACAGCCGCTTGTGGTTTAAAGCCTGATTTTGCCATCAACTTCTGACCAACAATGTCCGCTTCACTTTCGTGCATACGGCTATAAGGCATTAAAAACCCATATTGAGCTATCGCCATACCTGCCATCAGCCATGTATCTTTATTTTCAACGCCTTGCTGCGTCAAAATAGCATTGCCAGCTACTGCGCCCATTTGAGCAATTTGATTTGACGATAATCGTTCATTCGAGTGATTTTCAATAACATGAGCAATTTCATGTCCCATAATAGCCGCTAATTGCTCTTGGTTTTCCGTTACTTTTAAAATGCCAGTGTACACGCCAATTTTTCCGCCAGGTAAAGCAAAGGCATTCACTTGTTCAGAATCAAACACAACTACTTCCCAATCTCCTTGATGGGCAGACTTAGGGACATTTTTAGTGACCGCATTTGCCACACATTGCACAAATTGATTCGTGGGTATGTCAGTGCTAATTTTTTCTTTTTGCTTTAATTCTTCAAATGAACTGATCCCCATTTTGCTCAGTTCGCTATTAGAGAATAACGTGATTTGATTTCGACCGGTTGAAGATTTAGTGCAGCCACTCACCATTAATGAAAGCACGACTAATGATGCACAAGATAAAAGTTTACTTTTCACTCTGGATCCTTTGAAATAATTGAAAAGATAATTAAAACTATTTTAGGTAATTAAGCGCCAAATTTCGACCTTTAACTTGAGAA
>DAINNQ010000125.1:2470-7318 GCA_036735825.1 Alteromonadaceae bacterium
CTTGAACTTTACCTTTCATACACAACTTTACGAACAGTGAATGAAAACCGACACCCTTCGCCGAGTTTACTGTCAACACGAATATCGGTGTTAAGTAACTCCAGCAGTTTTTTGGTAATCGCTAACCCTAACCCCGTGTGCTTTTCTTTATCTTGTGTGGCATTACTTGCGCGATAACGTGGGTCGAAAATATAAGGTAATTCCTCAGGCTTTATACCCGTGCCATTATCAATCACTGATAGCTGGCAATGCGTCTGACTTACATCATCAATTTTTAAGATAATTTCGCCATTCTTCGGGGTATGACGAAGGGCATTTTCGAGCAAGTTACTCAACACTCGCTCTAATTTACCAATATCACTGTGAACAATCACCGCAGAGCTTTTCGGAACAACATTCAGATTGATATTTTTTTGTTGAGCTTTTAAGGTAAATTTTGCCATCACATCATAAAGCAATTCAGCTAAATTAAAACTTTCTAATTGCAAGGTTACTTGCCCACCTTCTAAATGAGCGAGTTCGAAAATTTGATCGATAAGCTGTTTAAGCTGACGCGCATTTTTTAACGCGGTTTCCACATACTTTTGCTGTTGTTGTTCACTGAGTTTTTCACCGCCTAAGGCAATGGTTTCAATATAACCTTGTAATGAAGCCAATGGCGTGCGTAAATCATGTGAAATATCAGCTAAAAGCTCTCTACGTTTAACATCACTGTCTTTTAACTGAGATATTTGCTGATTGATTTGCTCAACCATTTGTTCAAATACGGCGCCTAATTGATTCACTTCATTACTACTGTTTTTCTGCCAATGATGCAGATGTACTTTTGTTTGATCAAAACCGACTGATTTAAGCGCTAAAATATCCGCATGTAAGCGTCGTAATGGCTTAGTAAAATAAGCAAATAAACCGAGCATAACCACGAATAAAAAAACGATGGCAGTGACCAGTAACATTAACGATAGTTTTGTTTGTCGATGACTCTCTTGTCGCATAAACGCTGACTCATATCGCTCTCCAGCAACAATGACATATAAATACCCCTGCAAATTAACGCCATTAAAAACAGGAGCTGCCGAGAATATTTTTTGTCTTTTTACATGTTGCGGATCATCGCCATAAATAGGCAATGGCGCTCTATTTTGCGTCAATTGAATTAACGGAGTTATATCGACTAGTTGTCTTTTTATTAAAGAAGGTGCGATTGAATGCGTAAGAATTTTGCCGCTGGGATCTAAAAAGTAAAACTCAAAAGCTGGCCCTAACACCATCAAGGTATGAAATAAATTCTTCAACGCTTGGTGATCATAAACACCTTGTTGCAGTAATGGGTTATCTCTGGCTAAATTCGCCGCTAAAGATAAATGTAAGTTTTGTTCTGACTCATATCTCGCCTGATATTCAAGCGATTGTGCCCAATAATAAAACACACTAAAAATGGCGATAAATACCAAAAACAATGATAACGACAATTTCACGCAGCTAATCCTTGTTTAGATAATTTATAGCCCACTCCCCAAACGGTTTGGACTATTTCTGGTTTAGTGGCATCTTTCTCAACTTTATTTCTCAAACGATTAATATGAGAATTTACCGTATGCTCGTAGCCACTATGATGATATCCCCACACTGAACTTAATAATTGCTCTCTTGAGAACACCTGTTCAGGGTGCGAAGCAAGATAAAATAATAAATCAAACTCTGTTGAGGTCAGTTCAACATCTTTGCCTGCTAACGTTGTTTGATGGGTAAGGTTATTTATTTGTAAATCACCTAGCATCAAGTATTGCTGTGGTGATTTTTCTTGTTTAACACGCAATGTTTGCTCAGCAATTAAATGAATACGTCGCAATTGTGTTCTCACTCTTGCTTGTAGTTCTCTAACGCTGAAAGGTTTGGTCATGTAATCATCGGCACCTAATTCTAAACCAAGTACTCGATCAAGCTCTGAACCTCGTGAGGTTAACATCATGATGACTTGTTCAGGTTTATCTTCTCGTAGTTTTTTACAAACATCTAAACCTGACATTCCGGGCAACATCACATCTAAAATAATCAGCTGGTAATCATGTTCTTTTGCACTGGCTAACGCTGATTCACCGGTTAAACAATGCTCAACAGTTAACGATAGCTCTTCTAAATTCACTTTGATTAAATCAGCGATATCTTGATGATCTTCAACAAGTAATATCTTATCCATTCTCATTCCTTTACTCATTTTCACTTAGTGGAAATTGCTTGTAGGAACGAAAATTAGCAGCGAAGAATTAGCTTTTTCTTCACTGCTTTAACCATTAGTTTGTTCGGCTAATAGTGATCTTCAATGTTGGATTATCAAACCTATGCGCTTGCGTTAAAGCCGATGTCGATAAACCATCGTCAACGGTTACAACACCCGAATGCATAGCCACTTTGTCGCTATCATCACGCATTTCGTTAAAACCTTCTCCTTGACCACCACTGGCAGGCCCTGGAATAGTGGCTAATGCTTCGGTATTTTTTTCCGTTCCTGAGTCATAAGAACTCGTAGTCACAGAAATACTTTCGCCAACAGCCAAATTACTTAATTGCATGGCGTTAATACCCGTAAATGCATCATTTGTATTGACCAACATAGTTGCGAGTGAGAGATAACTTGGTTCATTATCTACTATCGAAATATCAATAGTTTCACTCATGCCAGGCATTATCAAACCAGCACCCGATTGCCCAGCTAAAACAATATCTTGTGCTAATAAACTGGTGTTGTCGCCACTTTCGGCTAAGGTTTCTAGCTCAAGGCTTGCCGACTCACCAATGGCCCAAAGAGCGCCTTCATCATGTAATACAACTGCTACAGGTGACATAGGTTGTGCGTACGTTAAATTACTGACCACTAGTTGATACGAATAAGTCACCGGCATTGGAGGCGGCGGAGTTGGCGTTTCCTCAACCATCATGGTTGTTGAAGAGTCATCATTACAGCCAGCAAGTAACAGCATGGCTGTTAAGCTAGTGGCAATGATAGATTTTTTTGAAATTTTCATATTGCCTCCTAGTTGACAACAACAGTGACACGAGCAACAGGGTTTAACCAACGATGAACGGTATTATCTAAATCACTTTTTCCACCATTGAGATCATCATCACCTAAACTGCCACGATGAATATGAATCATGCTATTTTCTTCATTCATTGTGACTCCCATAGCCCCGACGCCACCGTTACCACCTGGTGCAATAGGAATTCCCGCAACACCTGGTGCGCCACCGCCATTGATGATTTCATCATTTGCCTCAGTACCTGCATCATAAGCATTTAGCATGATGGTGTAAGTACCAGGTTCTGTAGGGATCATCCAACTGTCTAGGCCGATAAAGCCATCATTGGTTGGCAACATCATACTGACGATAGACAAATACATATTGCCATCGGTAGTATCTAGCGAGGTGGTGGTGCTCATGCTTGGGGCAAGTAAACCCGCAGCAGGGTTTTCAACAATATTGGCGCTAGCTGACATTAACATTGTCGATAAACCAGAAATATCACCGCCTTCGGCCATAGCTTGTAATTCTGCGCTTGCCGCTTCGCCTGTTTTAAATAACATGGTTTCTTTGGCATGCGCGCCGATCAATATTGGCGTGTAATGAATGCCATGAGTTAGGTTGGTTACTGTGATATCTAATTGTTGAGCTTGGCTTAACATCGCCGAACTGGCTAAAGCAGCACCAGTTAAAAAGGTTTTTATTTTCATCGTTATTTCCTTGGTAATGAACTGAATTCCAATTCAGTATGCAAAGAAAATATTGCTGAAGTTTCACGAAGTTATCACAAAACTATCACAAGTTAATGATGAAAATTTAATGAAATTTATTATCGGTTTAACGGTTCTGCCAAGCTTTGTTTAAAAAGCAAATGTTAGTATTTTATCCAATTTAGCTAACTGACAGGGCTATTTAATCAAGCTATCTTGGCCTTTACTAACGCCATAAACATCTTGAGCATCAAAGCCTAAAGTGACATGAAAATCTTTAGCGGTTAGCAATAAATTTTGTCGCATAAATTGACCATCACTGGAGCTTGCGACCACAAAGTATGCCGTGTTATTACCTTGGCTGACACGGCCTAAACCATGCAATTGTACTCGTACTCGTTGACCAATCATGGCGTTTTTATCAGCTAGCGCTTGATATTCCATTGGATTAACTAAGGTAATATGAAACTTACCGTGATCTCGGGCACTTTGTTGCTGTCGAAATTGATCAAATTTATCGGCTAAAATAGTCTGTAATTGAGCAAGGTAAACACTAATATCCGCTTCATTTACTAAGCCTGCTAAATATTTAAGCCCTTGATTATCCGTTAACTGCTCAACTTTGATCACTATGGTTTTAAAATCTTCTGCTTGATACTTGCCTTCACCTATCGCGCGCAATGCTCGAGCATGCCCTGCACGTATATGGACATTTTCTTTATTTGCTTGGTGAATTTGAGCGTCTGTAGTTTGAGCATCTATAGTTTGAGCATCTGTAGTTTGAGCTTTATTCGTTTCAGCACTATTCGTTTGAGCACCCAAGACGAGATAATCAGCAAGGGTTTTACTTAAAATGGCGCTTGAATAAAGTGTGACACTGATTAATAGTACAAGTAATTTACTGTTTATATTCATATCTTTCTTTATACTTCTATTTAAGCTCAATTAAATTTCTAGGTCATGACTATTAATTACTAAAATTACTATTGGGCTTTTAAATGATTGCTTAGTTATTTAATAAAGCAGATTTAGATCTAAATTAATAAAATTATCGATACATTAAAAGGTAAATTTCCAGCGATGAAAATATGGCTCACCCCTGATACATTTAATAA
>DAINNQ010000126.1:0-7275 GCA_036735825.1 Alteromonadaceae bacterium
AAATCAAGCAATTCCAATTGAAGAAATTAACCTCAGTAAATGCAAATACAAAGATCAAATAGATTGTTGTATTAAGCCCGAAGAATTCAATATTAATTTACTGAATTTCTTTAAAATGGCATTCGTGGATTAACTTAACGATTACTCCATTATGAATAAGCCTATTCAATGCAGTTAAGTCAATTAAAAATCAAAAAATCTGTAACTTACCAGTTTGATAATGCTGGCATTGAAAACTGTTCATTTTCAAAACTCAAGATCACTTGCTGAGGCAGAATTCGTTCCAAAATAACGCCTTGAGCAATAACTTCTCCTTCGCGTTTATCTCGACCATTTACTCTTACCCAACCTTCGCCATGAGTGGCATACATATGCATTTCAAACTGCAATGTCGGTAGTGAGTCTTGAAATCTAGTTGGCATCTGAGCAATTGTTTTAAATGATTGCTCATCATTTGTAGCTCCCTGTGATGTTAAGCGATGTGATAAATCATCATTTTTAAACGGTTCATTGGTGGTATTTTCTTCACTTTGGGTCGGTGTTGTTTCTTTTACTGCAGCTTTAAAGCGGGCAAGAAGATCATCAGAAACACCTTCGGGAGCAACAATTTCATAACCCTTTTCATTTGACGAGAGTGTCACTTTCTCGGGCTGATATCCTAATATTTTTGGTTGCAGTACTACTTCAGCATCATTGTTATTTAATGTCTTTATCGTGTTATCGCTCGCAATATTACTTAATTCTTGATCTTTAACTAGCTGATGTTGTGATTTTTCATTGTTGTTGTCACTTTGAGCAAGTTTATCTGACAACTGATTATTGCTTGCTTGCGTTTGAATTGCAGCGCTTTCTTCTTTGGTATTAGCTTCTGTAATGCGTTCTGCTTTTTGACTAACTGAATTATTTGGGTTAACTGAGCTTTTTTGGTTAACAGAGCTTTCTTGCTCAATTGCACTCACTATATTCGTATTTTCTTGTGCAAGCTCTAACGTTGGCTGACGTGAAAAACCAATCCAAATTCCCACCCCTATGGCACAGGAAATCATGACACTCAAATATGCTACTTTCATCGCTGGATTTAACCAAAAGCTATTCACTTCGCCATCAGCGCCTAATGCTTCAACTGCGGCTTGGATGACAATTTTTTTATTCACGACCGTATTATTTTTACCATAAGCAATAATGAGGGCACGATCACACAGTAAATTTACAACTCGGGGAATACCTTTAGAAATTATATGAACCATAGCAATCGCCCCTTGATTAAAAAGAGCTCGAGTGCAATGAGCAACCGATAAGCGATGACTAATGTATTGGGTTAGCTCGGCTTTAGTTAATGGTAATAAATGATACCTAGCAGTGATCCGCTGTGCTAATTGTCGTAAATCACGACGTTGAAGCAGTTGTTGTAACTCTGGTTGACCAATCAAAATTACTTGCAATAATTTTTTGGTATTTGTCTCTAAATTAGTCAGTAATCTTAATTGTTCTAATACTTCAGGTTTTAAGTGTTGCGCTTCGTCGATAATAAGCAGAGTGTTGATATTTTCTTGATGATTTTTCAACAACTTATCTTGTATTTTATCGGTTAAGTACTTTAATGTTGCGCCTGTTTTTTTATAGCGAATTTTCAAACTATCACAAATGGTTGCTAACAATTCTTCACACGATAATGTTGGGTTTAATATAAAAGCCGCCTGAGTATTTTCTGGCAACTTTTCCATCACACTGCGACTTATGGTCGTTTTTCCTGTCCCAACTTCACCGGTAAGCAACACAAAACCGCCATTATCACCTAAGCCATAACTTAAATGTGCTAATGCTTCACGGTGACGATCACTCATAAATAAGTAAGCAGGATCTGGTGCTATTGAAAATGGGACTTCGCTTAAACCGAAATATGCTGTGTACATGATGATTCTATTTATTATTAAAAAAGCTAAACGAAATTACCCTTTCACAATAAAGAAGTCAAAGTTAGAAGGGATCCTTTACCAAAGTTATAGTAAACTTTTGTTTGTCTTAGTTTATTCACCTTAATGTAGCGATCACATCATCAAATGACTGATTCTTTAGAAAACCATCATGGTAAAACGTATCTAGTTGGCGGCGCAGTGCGAGATCAACTTTTGTCTCGCAAGATCATCGAGCGTGATTATGTTGTTGTGGGTAGTACGATTGAGCAAATGCTAGCTTGTGGCTTTAGCCAAGTAGGTAAAGATTTCCCTGTGTTTTTACACCCAAAAACCAAAGAGGAATATGCACTAGCGCGCACGGAGAAAAAACAAGGTCATGGCTATACAGGTTTTATTTGTCACGCATCGCCTGAAATCACCTTAGAAGAAGATTTACAACGCCGAGATTTAACCGTAAATGCCATGGCTTTAGATGCCAACGGAACCCTTATTGATCCCTATGGTGGACAACAAGATTTATCGGCAAAAATATTGCGTCACGTATCCCCTGCATTTTCTGAAGATCCTTTACGGGTGTTACGTGTTGCAAGGTTTGCAGCACGATATCATTATTTAGGATTTACGGTAGCCGATGAAACGCTACAACTCATGCGAGAAATCAGTGAAAGTGGCGAGTTGTCCGCCCTATCACCAGAACGTATCTGGAAAGAAATAGAACGCTCTTTAAGTGAGAAGAATCCTGAAATATTCTTTACCATTTTACATCAATGTTGTGCGCTAAAAGCAATTTGGCCTGATTTAGCAACAGCTTGGCAAATACCAGTGACTATAGACTCTTCATCTCAGCACCTTGGTGATTTGATAATGAGAACTTTACAAGAAGCAGTTAAATTATCCGACAAAATAGTGATTCGCTTTGCCTGTCTCTGTCTGTATTTCGATCAAAATAATCAAGAAGATATTACCTCAAGCAAGCCGATAACAACCATTTCTTCTCAACTTAAACTACCTAATTTAGTTAACTCATTGGCTGTAAAGTCGGCCATGTATCATCAGCACGTTCTTAATGTATTTTCATTAAATGAAGCGCAAATTTTAACGCTTTTTAATCAATTAGATATTTGGCGTAAAGCAGAAGAATTCTACGATTTTTTACTCGCCTGTTTAGCAAAATACCAAGCAATAAACCCGAAAGGTACTGTTGCATGTCAGCACATAAGTTATTTGCAAACATTGGCCGAGTTAGTTAAAGCCGTTGATGCACAAACCTATGTCAAGCAAGGGCTAAAAGGCGCTGAAATAAAAACAGCGATGAACCAACAACGATTAGAAATAATCAAACGAAACCTTAAAAATTAAGACTTACGAATTTAATACTTACGAAGTTAATACCTTTAAATAATACCTTCAAAAAATTCGCAAAATATCTACAGTTGAAAATTAGCCATAGCTCTACGGGTTGACTTGCTGCCAATCTTTAACTTTTTCATTAAACAAACCTGATTGTTGGAATGCTTGAGTAATAGTGCCTTTCGCTCTTAATATTGCCATGCCTTTTACTAAAGCTTCATAAGCTTGTTTACCCAAAGGGTGTTTTTTAGAAATAATAAAATGGCGACTTTCTGGTAATCGTAAAAAGAAATTAGGGATAGGTTTATATTGGGTTTGCCAAAAGGTGTAGCTCAATTCCTCATCATTTGAAAAAGGGATCAACATCACATCAGCAAGGTTTTGCTCAACCATTTTAGCTTGAGATGTCCAAATAGGTTCATGATAAACCTGAGTAAATTTTGCTTGTTGAAGTGCTTGCCAGTCATTGGTCCAATTTTTACTTGAAACAACAGCTAACGCTCTTAAGTCAGCTAATGTTTTTGTTGCTAATAATTTTTCATTACTCCCAATGGTATAAAAACCTGCAACAAACTCTCCCGCTCTAATAATAGCGGGAGAGATATAAACAAACTCTTCCATTGCTTGTGCTTCACTGTGCCAAACTGAATCGACACTCACCAGTAATAATCCAGATTGAATAAGCTTTCGTTCTTTTAAATTGTAATAACCTGGCTCTAGTTTAAAGGGGTATTGAAATCCTCCAAGTGCTAACATTTGTTGGATCAAAATAATTTCAACCGTCACTCGTTTTGAACATTTACCGCTATAGTCATCAATTGACATTAACTCTCTGTTAGCAACTAAGCATAAATATTCTTCATAAACATCATCTGCTGTCACAATAGGTAAGTTTTCCTCTGCTACCACAGCAGAAGAAAAAAACATTAAAACAACAAGGATAATATTTAACACGTCATTCCTTATCACAACGAAACCGCATACCATTACGAGTATAGCAATGAAAATTATAGTCGAAAAAAAACCACGCTAAAAAGCGTGGTTTTTGTTTAAATTTTCTATCACTAGAAGTTATAAGTAGCTTTTACGTAGTAGTAACCACCATTATAATCGAATGGACCACTTTCGTAGTAAATAGCACCACTCCAGTTATTCACCGCTTGTAATTTTTGAGCTTCTTGGTCAAAAATGTTCATTGCACCTGCAGAGAAGGTTAATGCTTCGCTGTAGTAGTAGCTCATTTCAGCATCGAAAGTCACCGCTGAGTCTGCCATTTCTGACTCTTCAGGCGTTGTACCATCAGCGTGTGTTGCATAGTATTCACCGAAGTAGTTAGCACGAATAAACATGCTGACATCTTCCCACGTTTGCGCAACAGTAAATGTGCCGCGATGAGCTGGCATACCATCTTCTAAACGATCAATTTTACCTTGATTCGTTGTTAACGGATTGAATGAATCAACTTTTGTGTCAGTCCAGTTATACGCTAAGCTTAATTGCGTATCACCTTCAAACAAGTTCATTGAATAGTTAGCAACAAGATCAATACCTTGAGTTGTTGTGTCAAAATCGTTAGCAAAGTAAGTTACCGCAGAAATTAATTCTGGGTTTTTAACGCCTGCCGCTTCTAACGCTTGGTAATCTTCTGGATTAACATTAATTTGACTTGATTGCGCAATACGATCAGTTACTTCAATGTTGTAATAATCCGCTGTCATGAAGAAGTCGCCGTTTTGAACAACCATACCAACTGCATAACTGACTGATTCTTCAGGCTCTAACTCTTTACCGCCATAAAATGCAGCAAGAGGATCTGTTGGCGGCGCAGTGAAACTTTGAATAAGCTCACCTTCAACCATAGATGTTGCCGTGTTTACGACGTTAGCTTGACCAACTGTTGGTGCACGGAAACCGGTACTATGTGAAGCACGTAACGATACTTCATCAGAAACTGTTAATTGTGCAGTCAATTTATAGTTCAACGTATCACCAAAAGAGGTGAAGTCTTCATAACGTAACGCACCACCTAACAATAAAGCATCAGTAACTTGCGCTTCTACGTCAGCATATAAACCGTAACTACGACGTGTGTTAATGCCTTGAGCTTCTGGTCCAAAGCCTTTAAAACCATGAGAACCAATGTTAAAGCCTTGTGCAGCATAAGGGCCTGCTTTCCAAGATGCTTCTTCACCTGCAGTGATTTCAAAACTCTCTTCACGCCACTCAGCACCAAGCGCAACATTTAACGGTTGATCAAAACCTGCTTCAATTTCTCTTACTAAATCAAGGTTGAAGCTTTTTTCTAATTGCGTGTAACCACCTGTTTTAAAATCAACTGGTGTTGCTAAGCCCAACGATGGATTTAATGTGTTCTTTAAGATAAAAGTTGATTCACTTTGTCCGACAGTACCACTAATATCGTAATACCAATCTTCCAAGAAACCTGATTTAACTTCGCCTTTAGTACCCGCGGCAAATGAAGTATCAGTGATTGTGCCACCAAAGCGAGGAGTGTAACCACCAGGCATAATTTGGTTCATTGAGAAACAATTCGGATCAGCGACCATCGCTTGATAATCAGCTGAATCAAGTACATTACCAACGGTAGCATCAACAACAGGTGTACCACATGAAGCAACACCAGTAGTTGCTAAACCAACATCACCCACAAGTAACGTTTCACCACCATCGATTGAGAAAACATTGCTACGGTTATGAGGGTTACGATAATAGAAGCCACCTTCTGCATCACGCTCAGAGTAGTTACCAAACATGTAGAATTCTTTATCATCGCCTAAATCAAGACCAGCATTAGCAAAAATAGTAATGTCGTCTTTGATTTCAGGGCTACCCCAGATCATTGCAGGGTTTGGTACATGTGTGTTACCAGCAGCCGTTAAAGCAGCAGCATCAGGACGTTGTACGCTTCGGCTGGTAGCATCTGCATTTTTTAATTGAAAACTTAAGTTAACAAAACCGTCTTTGGTTAAAGGTAAACCAATGTTACCGTCAACAATGGTACTTGTACCGTCACCTTCATAATATTCACCGTGCTTCACTGAAAGTGAACCACCATCTGAATCGTCTTTTAATACAAAGTTCATTACCCCAGCAATAGCATCAGAGCCGTATTGCGCAGCAGCACCATCACGAAGTACTTCTACTTGTTTTAATGCAACACCTGGAATAACAGAGATATCAGGACCTTGTGCACCATCGTTAACACCACCACCTTGGAAAGCGATAACGGATGCACGATGACGACGCTTACCATTTAATAACACTAATGTACTGTCAGATGATAAACCACGTAAATTAACTGGACGAATCAAAGTAGCCGCATCAGAGATTGGTTGTTGACGAACGTTAAAAGAAGGCACAGCACCTTGCAACATGTCTAACATATCGCTTGAAGCACTTTTTCCTAATTCATCACCACCGACAATATCAATTGGCACTGGAGATTCTGCAACAGAACGAGGAGCAGAACGAGAACCAACTACGGCAATACGTTCAACTTCTTTTTCTGCACCTTGTTTTTCTTCTGCATATGAGGGAGCTGTACCTAACGCTATTCCTACAGCTAGGGCTAACGTTGTGGCACGAAATTTAGTAGACATTGTTATTTCCTTCCTAGTTTTATAAACAAAACTTATAATTATTAACTTTTTATTATTACTCAGTGATAACTAGCGGATGTAAATATACTCCACCTGAGCTACATAAGTTATAAAACAGCAGGAAATGCTTTACAAGAGGGCTTAAACAACAAAATCTGTAAGCAATTAAGAATTATTACCAATAATATTTCAAAATGATGAAACTTCTAACATGAACATTATTTTATCAAGCTTGCAAACAACCTAGACAAACCAGTTTCTCTAGCTTTGTTAAGCGGTAACAAGTATGCGAAACCATTCGTATTACACCTTAACCCATTAAAACCAAAATGAGCTAAAAAACAACTTTAATATTCTACGCACCAAAATAAATGAAAACACCATGTTGC
>DAINNQ010000127.1:0-7272 GCA_036735825.1 Alteromonadaceae bacterium
CTATTATCGCCGGTTAATTTTACCCGCGTAGGATAAGGTTCAAGTGTTGTTAAATCATGAGTTGTTGTGGTGTAAACATCATCAATTTTTGCTTGCTCGTATTCCAAACCCAAGGTAAATAATTGCTGTTCAGAAAATTGATGGGTCAATTGACCATTAACTTTAAATGAGTGAGACGTTAAATAAGGCCCACCAATAAAATCATCTGCTAGTGAAAATTCTGGTGCTATTTCTACCGCTTTAGGGATCAAAACAGCAAGTGTGTCCCATGTATCTTTTGAATAATGACCATTGACATCCACCGCAGTTTTATCATTAAACTGATAATTATATTTTGTGGTTAATGACCATTGCGCGGTTTTTTCTTTATTTATTCCGTTGCCGATCGTGCCAAGGGGCAAAAAGTCATTAAGCTGACGTTGCATGTGTCGCGCTAAAAATTGCCAGCCATCCAATTGATACTTCAAATAAATGTCATGACCTTTTATCGGATCTTGAGTTTTGTCATCACGCCCATACAAATCAGTAAATTGGTAATCATCACCTTGATCATCAAACACCGCGACGGATAAATTCAGCGCATTGTTTTCACTGTGATAAAGCATTTCACTGGTGAGCAAACCCGTACTAGTAGCAGAAAATGTCAGTGCTGAAATATTGATGCCAGTAATTATATTAATCACCCCAAGAAAGGCATTACCGCCGTAAAGCGCCGACCCTGGGCCGCGGATAATCTCAACACGTTTCACATTCCCCAAATAGAGCATGCGATTAATAATAGATATGCCACCAGTGTATAAATCATTGATTTTATTGCCGTCAATCAGCACGAGTACTGACTCAGAAAGCGCAGTACTTCTGCCCCTGACGGCTATTCGATTAGCTGTTCCTTGTTCTATATCTCTCGAACTTTGAAATCCAGGCACGAAATTCAGCAATGACTGTAAATTGGTCACACCTAAATGCTGAAGCTGTTGACGTGAAATTGATGAAACTGAAGAAGGGGAAGAATAGATGTTTTGCGTTTGCTTTGTCGCTATTTCAATCGTGGCAAGTTCAGCAAGACTCAGCTCAAATATATCCTGTGCGTTATTAGCAAAAACAAATAACGGCATCAATGAGCATAGTAAAATCGATGATATTTTATACATGTTAAACCTATAACCTAGTGCTTTAGCAGTATAAGTGACAAACCCAAGCTTCACAAACGCCCTTAAAAATGGCCAAATTAGCAATGTGTCAGTATCAGGTTCATCGTGGACACGTTACATCTATAATTTAACATCCTACACGACTTGAGTAGGCTTTATTTACCGCTTTTTACATTTACCGTTTTTTATAGCGCAATTTATCAAGAGTTATTGTCTATTCGGTTCAAAGCCATCATAACAGGGTAAGTTCGCATCTAACTCATCCCAATTCGCTTTCGAACTGACAAAGTTATGAGAAATGGGTCGTTCAACAATGGGTGAATCAAGCAATCCTAAACGAATACGAATTCGGCTTTTATCGTCATCATTTGAACTATAAATAGGAGAGCCACAACAAGAGCAAAAATGACGATAACGACCTGCTTTAAATGAAAAGGTACTGAGTAAATGACGCCCACGAACAATAGTGAATTGATCACTATTAACAAAGCCATTGGTGGCGTAGGCAGAGCCACTATTTTTGCGACATAGCGAACAATGGCAATGAATAATGTCACTAATGCCACCGCTAATTTCTACTTGAACTTCGCCACAAAGGCATCTTCCTTGGTACATCTACGTCTCTTTCAATACGGTTAAGTTATTTTTAGTTTCACAACAATACTTGTTTTAATTGTGCTTTTGAAGACAAATAGCTGGTTTGCGCGAGAAATAATTCTGCTGTTGCTATAGCATCATTAAGGGCATTATGGGCAAAATATTGAGGTAATCCTTTTTTAGCACGCAATGCGCCTAATCGTAACTCTGACGGGTCATAAGCAACATCTTTTTTATCTAAACGCCGCTTTGCAATAGCTAAAGTGTCTATCATCGGAAATGACGGTGCTACACCATATAATTCCAAACACGCTTGTTGTAAAAATTCTCGCTCAATTCGGGCAAAATGCACCAACATTACTTTGCCCGCCAGCGCAGCTAACAATGCTTCAACCACCGTTTTTAATGACTGACCAGCTTGTTGTTGTTGATCGGTGATTTGATGAATAACAACATTGTCAGCATCGAGCTTTTGCCGAGTATTAATAATTTGATGATAACAGCTATCAAGTACGATTTGCTGTTGATTAAGCTCAACAAAACCCACACTCAATAATCGATCTTGTACCGCGTCTAAACCTGTAGTTTCAAAATCGACTGCCAAAATTTTTGTCTGAGAAATTAATGCATTAACATTAGGAAAAGGAACGGATAAAAAGTCTTTCAACGCGCCTTTAGGTGCACGCAATAAATCACGCTTACGTTCAATTTCATACCCTATTAACCAACGTAAGAGCGGATGATGACTTAACATGCTGTTTGCTCCTAATAGGTTGCTTGGCGGCTGTCTTGTAAGGTTTTAATAACCTTGAAAGCATCTTTTAAGTGTTCGCGCTCTAATTTTGAAATATCTTTTGGTGCTAAATAATTATCAGGTTTTTCATTAGCTTGCAGTTTTTTAGCTTGATGTTCCATTCTCAGTAACCCTAAAAACTCGTAAGCGTCGATTAAATTTGCTGCTGAAGCTTTGGTAACGGCAGATGTACCTGCAGCAAGTTGCAATCTTTCTATGGTGTTGGTTGCCGATATTCCTTCACTTAATGCGTAAATTCGAGCTAAATCAACAATTGGGGCAATGCCATTATGTTTTAGGTCGAGTACGTCTTTGTTTTCACCATTTTTGATCAGTACAAAATCTCTGAAAAAACCGAGCGGTGGACGAAGAGCAAGCGCATTTTTCGATAGGTGCGCGATAAATAAAGAGTTACTTTGGGTTCTTTGCAATAATCGTTCTTGCACTTGCTCAAGTAAGCGAGGGTCACCATGAACAGTTGATAAATCAAAAAAGACACTACTGTTAAGTAAAGCTTTCGGGTTTGGCGTTTCAACCCAACTTTTAAAATAGCCATGCCAAACTTTTTGCGGCTGACGCCATTGTTTGTTAGTAGCCATAATATCGCCAGGACAATAAATAAAGCCGCATTTTGCTAGCCCATCAGACACAAACGTTGCCAGTTGAGCAAACCAGCGATCATCTTCTGGTGTCATTTCATCAGCAATGATCAGGGCATTGTCTTGATCAGAATGAGCAAACTGCTCTTGTCTTGCTTGTGAACCCGCTGCTAACCAAGCATAAGGTACAGGAGCTTCGCCAAGTTGTTGTTCTGCTAATTCAATTAATCGGATAGTAAACGCCATAGTGATCGCGCTAATACTTTTGCCAACATGATCTGCCGTAGTGCCTAATTTCGCCATTCTGATTTGTAATTTAGGTAACAACAGGCTGATTTCAGCAAGCTCATCAACACTTTTAGCTTTGCGAATAATATGGGTGAGATTAACCGCATTCTGGCTTTCGTTATTCATTAAGTCAGTAATAGTAACCATGGCCAGTAATTTGTTTTTTTTCATCACGGGTAAATGATGAATGCGTTTTGCTGTCATTAACATTAACGCTTCATAGGCATTACTATGATGGTCAATGGTCAGCATATTTTGTGTCATGATTTCGCTAACAGGCAGCTCAAAGCTAAGACCCTTTGCGATGCAACGTCGACGTAAATCTTTATCGGTAACGATGCCAACGGGTAGATCAGCACTTTGATTATCAGCAATGACAACTAAACATGAAAAACTTAGCTCAGTCATTTTTTGAGCCGCTTGTTGAATGGAAGCAGTTTGCTCTATGGTTGCCACTGGCGTGTGATAAAACTGGCTTATGCTGGTATTCATTAACGAGTTAGCAATAATTGCGTCTTCATTAATTTGATTCATTTTATGGTTCAGACGCTGTTCTGCGCTGTCAGTAAAAAAGTTAATCACCGCAGGATAATCAACCACTACGTCAGTTAACTGCTGATAACTGATGCAATAAAGCAAGGTGTCTTCTTCCGTGCACACTTGAATATCTAACATTTTATTCGCTTGGCAAAAAACCGTGCAAATATCACCTTCGCCAAATTTTCCTAAGAGTTCATCATTGCTGTCACTATAAACCAGCGCGCCTGTGCGTAAAATGAACAGGGTGTTGCTTTCGCATTGCTGAGGTGGCAAAGATTGATTTTTCGGCACATAACAAATGCTGATCAGTTTGATCACTTTCGCCAAAATTGAAGGAGGCAGTTGATCAAACGGTGGAATAGTGTGAACAAACGCCGTGATCTCTGCTAATTCAGTATCCATGAGTTTCCCTTAAAAAATAGTGACCTCTTGTTTTTAGTGCATTTTACCCTCAGTGGTCAACTTTAATTCCACCGACCTAGACTAAAGTTTAATACCTTGCTTTGTAAAAGCTTGTTAGTGTTGATGTTAGCTCAGATTCATTATGGATTGATGATTTTACTAAAGCACTGACATGGTTTTGTGAAGAATGAAATCTATCGTTGATCTGGCTAACTACATAACAGGTTAATAAGCGCGTACAAAAAATAATAAACGCGCATATATGAGCTAAAAGCTCAATGCTAGGAGAAAACAATGGAAGACAAACAATCATATTGGCAAGAAAATCTTCGCCTAATATTCATCTGTCTTGCTATCTGGTTCGTGGTGTCATTTGGTTTTGGTTTGTTGTTAGTAGAACCATTAAATGAAATCCGTCTAGGTGGATACAAACTAGGTTTCTGGTTTGCACAACAAGGCTCAATTTACACCTTCGTAGGTTTGATTTTTTGGTACGGTAAAAAAATGAACGACCTCGACAAAAAATATAACGTGGAGGATGTGTAATGGATGAGTTAAAACTCTATACGTGGATCGCCGTTGGCGGTACCTTCGCACTTTACTTTTTTATTGCTTGGTGGGCACGAGCTGGCTCAACAAGTGAATTCTATGCCGCAGGTGGTGGTGTAACGCCACTACAAAATGGTATGGCAATTGGTGCTGACTGGATGAGTGCGGCGTCATTCATTTCAATGGCAGGTTTAATTGCTTTCCTAGGCTATGGTGGTTCAGTATTCTTAATGGGCTGGACAGGCGGTTACGTATTACTGGCTATGTGTTTAGCGCCTTATATGCGTAAGCATGGTAAGTTCACTGTGCCTGAGTTTATTGGTGACCGTTTTTATTCAAAAACTGCACGTATCGTGGCGGTTGTTTGTTTAATCATTGCATCACTTACTTATATCATCGGTCAAATGAAAGGCGTAGGTGTTGCTTTCTCTATGTTCCTTGAAGTTCAGTACGATACTGGCCTTTATATCGGTATGTTCGTGGTTTTTGTTTATGCAACATTAGGCGGCATGAAAGGTATTACCTACACGCAAATCGCGCAATATTGTGTATTGATCACTGCTTATACTATTCCAGCTGTATTTATTTCGTTGCAGTTAACTGGTAACCCAATCCCACAATTAGGCTTAGGCTCAACACTAGCTGATGGCAGTGGTGTTTACTTATTAGATAAACTTGATTCTGTAGTAACAGAATTAGGTTTTAAAGAGTATACAACTTCAACGTTAGGCGACGTAGAAATGTTCGCTTATACCTTATCTTTGATGATTGGTACTGCAGGTTTACCGCACGTTATCATGCGCTTCTTCACTGTACCTTCAGTGAAAGCAGCCCGTCAATCAGCAGGTTATGCGTTAGTATTTATCGCATTACTTTACACAGTTGCTCCAGCAGTAGGCGCAATGGCACGTTTCAACTTAATGAACACTATTGAACCAACAGCAGGTCAAAACTTAGAATATGCTGAGCGTCCTCAATGGTTTAAAGATTGGGAAAAAACAGGCCTATTAAAGTTTGAAGATAAAAATGGTGACGGCAAAGTACAATACTCAGCAGACACTACTACCAATGAAATGGTAAAAGTTGACCGCGACATTATGGTACTGGCTAACCCTGCTATTGCGAATCTTCCTAACTGGGTTATCGCATTGGTTGCCGCGGGTGGTCTTGCCGCAGCACTTTCAACCGCAGCAGGTTTATTACTTGCGATATCATCGGCAATTTCACACGATTTAATGAAAGGTGTATTAGTGCCAGACATGAGCGAAAAAAGCGAATTACTCGCCAGTCGTATTGTCATGACGTTATCGGTTTGTGTGGCTGGTTATCTCGGTTTAAATCCGCCTGGCTTTGCCGCAGGAACAGTAGCACTAGCCTTTGGTTTAGCTGCATCGAGTATTTTCCCTGCCTTAATGATGGGTATATTCTCGAAAAACATGAGCAGTAAAGCAGCCATTGCAGGTATGTGTTCAGGTATCGGTGTTACTATGCTTTATGTATTCCAACACAAAGGCATTATGTTCATCCCAGGCACTTCATTCCTAGGTGATATGGAAGCCAACTGGTTTATGGGAATTTCACCCAATGCCTTTGGTTCAGTTGGCGCGTTTGTTAACTTTGCCGTAGCATTTATCGTACTGAAATTGACAGGTCCTGCACCAAGTCATATTCAAGATTTAGTGACAAACTTCCGTACACCACATGGTGAAATTGCAGAAGCTCATAATCACTAATTAATCTTGCTAAAACGTTATTAGTTAAATAACAAAAAAGGCTCCTCTTCTGATGAACTGGAGCCTTTATTTTCTCGACATGACACGGATATTCTTTTATTTAAGTTGTTTATAATCGAGCAAAGTAAGTAAAATAATTTCAAAAAATAGCACCATTAGAAAATCAGGAAGAATAATGAATCGTCATACCAAAATAGCCATTTTTGTCGCGCCAATTTTAATTTTATTAGGCTATGTATTATCTGATATGTATATGGAATATGAAGCGAGTAAAATGAAAATTGTTGAGTTAACCCCTTTTGGTCACTGTGATGTTAAAAACCAAAAATGTATTTTAAAGTCGGGTGAATTTGAAATTAATGTGATGGATGATAAAGGCATCACAACAGTCAACTCAACCTATCCGCTAGATACCGCGACCTTATTCTTAGTAGACAAACAAAATCAGGCAGCTCCTTATCAATTAGGTATGAAAGACAGCCCTTATTACTGGAAAAGAGAAACACCGCTAGGCACTTTAATTGCCAATAAAGGCGAAAGCCACAAACTCAGAGTGATCATTGAAATCAAAGGCGGCAAGTACTTTGCCGAGTTTTATACGCAAACAACGAAGTAGTTCT
>DAINNQ010000128.1:0-7252 GCA_036735825.1 Alteromonadaceae bacterium
CTATTTTATTTTAGATGAAAGCCGTCCTGAAAATTGAATTACTTTGGGAATAGACATTACCTTAATGCTTGTTATGGCAGGTAAAATGGTTTGTCATTAATACATAAGTACATACTCCATACTTTCTTTGGACTGGCATCATCTAGCATTAAGGATAAAATAAATAATCATCGTCGGAAAAAACACATTATGATTATTGCTGCGGCTAATGGTATGACAGAAGATGTTTACTAAAAATAACGTAGTTTACGGGGCATTCGAATCCTTTCGTTAGTGAATCCCCGCCATTTATTGCTGATTTTCACAAAGAGTTAATGATAATAACTCTCAAGTGTCACCGACGTCCTGTTATTAATAAATCAGCTGATATTTCTGAGAACTATAGAGACTAACCCACAAAATTTATATTGAGTAGCCAGCCAATCAGTAATACTTGTGGTACGGTAACCAAGGGCAGAAACAAGGCAACTTTCCAACTTTTAGTGGTATCTTTAATCACCATTATTTCTGTGTAATCAGTTGCAGCACCTGCCATTAAAAATGTAAATGAATTACCCGGTGCCGCTGCGCGGGTAATTAAATCAGCAGCAATTGGCGCGGAGCCTTCAGAACATACTTCAATTATTGTCGCTGCTAATAGGGTTAATAATAAGCCACCAGCAGTTGCACCAAACCAAGTAGCAAAACTTTCCTCAGGCACAAAGGCTCGTATCAAAGCAACTAACACTATGCCAACCGCAACCCAACGAAAGACCATGCGTGAACCTTTAAAGCCGTTGATGATCATATTTATCAACGCGTTGGGTGAATAGTCAGCATTTTTAGTTAACGCTATCACCGTTTTTTTAAATTGAAAATCGTCGGCGAGCTCATGAGTGTGAGGATTTCTTGGTAACTTGCCAGATTTTTCTAAGCGATCAAAAATATAGCCACTGATCCACGCCACAATTAACGAAAGCATGATAAATGCAAGTGTCCATTGAAGTCCTATCAAACCAATTAAAATAAAGGTTAAGGTAAATGAGTTCCAAGGACTGGCGATAATAAAGGCCATGACTTGGCCTAAGCTGGCACCTCTTTCATATAGCTTCATCCCCACCATTAAAATCCCGTGGTTACAAAGATCAAATAGTAACCCAGCCAATGTTGCTCTAAATAAACCCGACATCGTTTGACCTTTGCCTATGGTGGCAATAACCACATCTTTGGGTAAACGGTTTAACCAACCAACAATTAGCACACCAAAGGCCATACCAATCCACATGGCATCGAGCATTTCAACAGTGGTCGCACTCATGATGTAGTACCACTGCTCTGAAGGTGATTGCAACCAATAACCAGCGAACGCTATTAGCACAAATACAGCAGAGCCCCATAACATCCAATCAATTTTTTGCTGATCTGTCTCACAGCAACTCGACGTGCTTTGCTGCTTTTGCTCTGTACCTTTATTTTCAACAACCGCTTTCTCTTGGTTCTTACCTGAACCACAACAACTAGACATGATCTGACTCCTCTTCAATAAGACCTTCAATTAAATGACAAACATGATCCCCCGTTGGGTTACAGTCAGGTAAGGATTCCCATAACGCGAGCGCACTTTGCATTTTCTCAAAGGTTATTTGCATAACTTGAATTTTCGCTTGTGTTTGTTCAATTCGCTGTTTCATTATTTCGCGAACCGTTGGACATGGAGAGTGACCAAGTTGAGATTCTTGAATAAACGTTTCTATATCTTGCAAACTAAAACCTAACGCTTTAGCTTGAATAATAAACTGCAAGCGCGTTTCATCAGCGGATGAATAAGCTTTATAACCATTGATAGGATTAGTTGATGGTGTAAGTAAGCCAATACGTGTGTAATATCGCACAGTATCAACGTTAACTTGATATCTGTCGGCCAACCGCTTTGCATTCATCATAGCTCCTTATGCTGATCATCAACCCAAATGTGATCAATAGAGTCTACTATAAAGCTATGAGTAACTCACAGGTCAAGCTCTGATTTTTAAAATTTTAATCTAATGTGCTTTCGCTATTGCCTCAAAGTTTGCTATGCCCCGGCTATTGAATGACATATACCAGCGCTTTATTTAGCACATTTTAATAATAACCAATCCAGTTGTTGAAAGTGTTGATAAATGGGCGAGAAATAAGCGAGTAAATTTTCATTCGTGCATTCTGATGACTTTATTTCGGCTCGTATTATTTGAAAAATTTTTTCTAAGCTATTTACGCCGTTAATATTTTTGAATAATAGATAATTTATTTGATTTGATATGATGTTATATTCAAACTCTGTCGTGTGTTTTAAAGAAACCAAACGGTTGGGTTGTTTTGCTTTGCTGATACATAAAATTCATGCTTTTTAAAAGCACCGACCAATAGCTCGGCAATATGATGTTGTTCTTGCTCGCTCAATTGCTTTATTTTGCTGAGCAGTTCAGGATCTGAAATATATTGCTCGGGTCGATAAGATAAACGCATTTTAACATCACTAAAAGCGACAAAATGTAAATTGCTATCATTTAGCAGAGAATAGATATCTTCAATAGAGTAAGCTCTGTCTTGCTCATGCAGCAACAAATCAACCAAACCACTGTCGCCAAGTGCTTTATGGTCATTGATTAATTCTTGATTGTGACAAAACCAGTTCGACTTAGGCAGTTGGGCAAGCGTTTTTCGGGTGTTATTAATTTTGTTATTGAGTTGAGGCTCGTTTTTGTTGATGATTTTCATCAACTTCTGCATTTGATAAACCCCAGCTCGGCCATATTCGCCATAGAGCATTAAGCCCATGGCACCACTTGGCTTTAATACTGATTTAAGAGCCAATAACCCAGCTAACGGATTCTCTAAATGATGCAGTACGCCCGTACAACTGATGTAATCAAATGAACCAATGCCGTATTCAGCAAGAGCTAATATTGAGCCGTGAACCCAAGTGATATTGGTTAAATTTCGTTGTTCTGCTCGTTGTTTGGCAATCAGCATCGAAGCTTGGCTAATATCAAGGTAAACCACTTCTGATTGGGTATGACGTAATTGTTCAGCCAAATAAATGGTTGAATCTCCCGTGCCGCCACCAGCAACTAAAATTCTAGCATTTTCAAAAGTATCTTCACCCTTGAAACAATAAAAGTTGATAAGCGCTAGGCGATCCATCGCTATTTCAATTAGCCTATGCTTTTCATCTTCTGGAGCGCGCGGAGGATAAGGGTAGTTTTCGTATTGAGAACGAACGTTTTTAAGATATTTTTCGGTTTGCAAAATCAATTTCTCTTATCATTTATTCCCGTTGAAGTTTTAAAAATATTCATATTTGATGATGATATTCGAAAACCTCATATACCTGATAAAGGGTATTATTCAGCCAAATTTTTATGATTGAGAAATTACAATTATCTTTTAAAAATGTCAAAACAACATTGATGGCAATGATTTACAAAATTGTTCATGCTTGTATTTTTAACTCAACAATGTTGTTTTAAATGAATTACAATTTAATACACTTTTTTTCTGTGTTTTGCGGTCTAATATAAATGTAGGTGCCAAAGAAGGAACATATCATGAAAAATATATATGCCATTGCTGTGGTTATGTCAGCACTATTATTCTCGTTAACTTCGTTTGCAGGAACGAGTGAAGTTAAATGGACAAATCCGGATGACTATCGAGATGTTGATGCAGGTGAAGGCCATAAAGCCAAATTCAAAGCGAAAGTTTTTGCTGATTTTGAAAAGCACTTTGAAAAATTATCGGCAAAACTGCCAGAAGGGCAGAGCCTTTTGATTGAGGTGACCGACGTTGATTTAGCTGGTGATGTAAACCATGGTGGTATGCGACGAATTCGCATCGTGAAAGATCTGTATTTCCCACGCATTAAGTTCTTTTATCAATTACTTGATGAAAATAAACAAGAGCTTAGTTCTGGGGCGGAAAATTTGAAAGATATGAGTTTTATGATGGGATCTTCATTACGTCATAGTAATGATACATTAGCTTATGAAAAGAATATGTTAGACGAATGGTTTAGCGAAACATTTCAAAAATAAATACTGTCAATCAAAAAGTAGAAAGCCGAAATCAAGTAGATAATTTCGGCTTTTTACTTAAATACTACGTGACAAATTAATTTTGGATTGGGAAGTTTTGTGTAAATGTCGTCTTATTTTCAACACTTAAAGTGATTAATTCTGATGCTGGATTAGGCAGAGTGATAGCGTCATAAACGTCAGGGTCATCACCATTTTCACCCGTATTGCACGCATATACTAAGGTATAATCGCCACTTGGCACAAAACCAAATTCAAAACGATAACTTTGACTGTCGTTATCAAATGTCGGTGAAACGCTGTCAAGAGGTGCGATAGCGCCTTCCGGTGCACCATTATTAGCAACGTCACTATCAAAACTATCCGCGAGCTGGCTAGCGTCTAACTCTTGACCTTGATAAAGATAAATTAAGTGATTTTCCGCGATACAATATTCATTTAAGTTAATGGCATTTATATCAACTGTGCCTGAAATAGTACCTGCTTGTGAGTTATCGACAAGTCTTACGCCAGTAGGTTTTAAGTTGTATTCTTGAGGGCCTGGTTTGTAAGTCATCGATTTTCTAAGATTAAACTCAATGGTAAATGCTTGAGTTTCTTGGCTCTGAATAAAAGTGATCCCACCAAGTTTTAAACTATTACTGGGCACTTTTATAGATTTTACCGCGCCATCAATTTCAGTGACGTATGACTTGGTGATGTCTTCATCGTTCACATTAATAATCACTTGATTATATTGACCCGCTTCAATTGTCGCATTTTCTAATACATTAAACTGCGTGCCACCTTGAAATTTAAGTAAATCAAGAGTGATAGTTTCTGCATCGACAATCCCTTCTGAATCGTTGTTAAAAGTATCAAAAACCACCTCATCACCATTCTCTTTTTTAAAGGTAATACTTTCGATGGTAATTATGACTTCATCTGCATCATCAACAGGAGCATCCGATAAACCTAATGTGAAGCTTACCATATTATTAGCCGGCGGAATAATGACAGCAGAACCATCATCACTGCTACTTTCACCGCCGCCACAAGACAGTAATAAAAAAGAAAAAGAGAATAAACCAGCATAACGAAAAAGATTGTTCATCATCAGCACCAATCAAGTTTTTTATAAAGGGAAGTTAAGTATAGCGCACTATAAACTCCCAAGTATGGATCTTTTTCTTACTAGGGGAACTGGTGTGCATGTACCTAAAGTGAGTTAGTTAAGATAGCTTTGTTCAAAATTAGCTAGCACAGTAAACAGTTGTTCGATTTTTTTCACTAAAGCAATTAATAGGTTTTGATCGTGAGATTGTTGCCACTTTAATAAGTCATCGGCTACTTCTTCAACATACGGTTGAAAAGTATCGGCACTACAATGAAAGCCAGCATCTTTTTTAAATATTGCTTCAAAGCCCGCTTGTTTTTTTTCTCGTAAATCTAAAAGAGTTGCATCAGCAGATAACGATTTTTTTAGGATAATCGAAATATTATCGATTAATTGTTTTTCTATATTTGTGATATTTTCGCTCATTGGTGAAAATGTTCTTTCGTCAGAAAATTTTTTGTATTATGCCAAAGTTATCGGCGTTTTGTTAGCTTCGCCGGCAATTTCTCTAACAACTTTTGGCATTAAAAAGCCTGGCAATGTTGCCATCATTTCTTTGACTATCGCCTGTTCTTGTTGTTCACCAACAGCAAAGTGGGCAACACCTTGTACTTTATCAAACAAATGCAGGTAATAAGGTTGAATGCCATTATCAAATAAGCGCTCACTTAATTGACATAAAACTTGAGCACTGTCATTAATGCCTTTTAATAATACGCTTTGGTTAAACAACGGAATACGTGCATTGCGAAGAGGTTGTATAGCATTAATAACTTGTTGGTCAATTTCATTAGTGTGATTAATATGAAAAACAATGACCGCTTTTAAGCGCGTTTTGGCCAGTAATGTGACTAACGGCAAAGTTATTCGCTGTGGAATAACAATCGCAAGCCGAGTGTGAATTCTTAAACGAGTCACATGAGGAATTTTTTCAAGCTGCTCTATTAACCACGTTAAGTGCTCATCACTTGCCATTAAAGGGTCGCCACCACTAAAAATGACCTCATTAATTTCTGTATGCTCGCTAATATAATTTAGCGCTTGTTGCCAGCGCTGTTTATTAGGGCTGTTATCGGCATAAGGAAAATGACGGCGAAAACAATAACGACAATTAATCGCACAGCCCGATTTCACTATCATTAACACGCGGTGTTTGTATTTATGTAATAACCCTTCTGCAACCGTATCGTGCTCTTCAAGAGGGTCAGTACTAAAGCCGTCAGTCTCAATGAACTCTTGAGACAACGGCATAACTTGCTTTAATAATGGGTCGTTAATGTCACCTTTTACCATGCGCTCAATAAAAGGTTTTGGCACTCTCACAGGAAATAATTGCCGTGCTTTATAGTGTTGAACATAGTTTTCAGGGCAAATATTTAACGCTAAAAGCAGCTTTTTAGGATCTGTAACCACATTGGCTAATTCTTTTTGCCAAGAAGTGTGCAAATTATCGCTTAATTGAGTTATTATCTGCGGCATTTCTATTTTCAACTTTAACTCTCTGCGTTAATAAAAAGAGAACATTTATATGGCTAATTTCAGTACAAACCAATTCAAAGCCGGTCTTAAATTAATGATCGATGATGAACCATGCAACATTTTAGAGAACGAAATTGTAAAGCCGGGTAAAGGCCAAGCATTTAACCGTGTTAAAATCCGTAAACTTATCTCAGGAAAAGTTCTTGAGAAAACATTTAAGTCTGGCGAATCATGTGAAGGCGCAGACGTTATGGATACACAGTTAGGTTATTTATATGCCGACGGCGAATTCTGGCATTTTATGAATAATGAGACCTTTGAGCAAGTAGCTGCCGATGAAAAAGCGGTTGGTGATAATGCAAAATGGTTAGTGGAAGGTGATTTATGTACCATCACTTTTTGGAACGGCACGCCTATTTCAGTTGATCCGCCAAACTTTGTTGAAATAGAAATCACAGAAACCGATCCTGGCTTAAAAGGTGATACAGCCGGTACTGGCGGCAAACCAGCAACATTAGCGACGGGTGCTGTAGTACGTGTACCTTTATTTGTGCAAATTGGTGAAATCGTTAAAGTAGATACGCGTTCGGGTGAATACGTATCACGTGGCGGTAAATAAACT
>DAINNQ010000129.1:0-4755 GCA_036735825.1 Alteromonadaceae bacterium
TGATAGATAAAGCAAAAGAATTGGGATTAACCTCTGTTTTTGTACTCACAACGGCCAGTGGTCATTGGTTTATCGAACAAGGCTTTAGCGAGCAACCTATAGAAAGTTTGCCTGAAGGCAAGAAACAAATGTATAACTATCAGCGTAAATCTAAAGTGTTTGTGAAAGCGATTTAATCGAAAAAATCAATACGCTCTAAATGCCACAGAATTGTTAGGATTCTGTGGCATTTTTAGTTTTGGAAAATCAAAGAGTATTTTTGATTTGTTGATGTGAATTGGGTAATGTAACTAAATTGTTGCAAGGTGCGCGTTATTTCCTTTGCACGGCTAAACTAGAATAATAATAAAGTAGTTTCTGAAATGAAAAATTATCGTCAAAAAACATTATCTTGCTGGCTTTTGGGTGCGCTATTAGTGCCTCAGGTTTTTGCACAAGATAATTTTAATACTCAAGCAGGCAACTTTTTTGAATTAAGTGTAGATAGTGAATTGGGTACGATTGACAATTTTTTTTACGACAAGAGTAATGAACAAAGTACTTCTTATTTATTGTTATCGCCAAGTATGCGCATGCAAACTCAATTTGAGCGTCAGTTATTAAGCTTGAATACTGTGGTAACTCATATTAAATATGGTGACTTTTCGATAGATGATCACAGTAATTTTGTTTTCTCCCCGAGTTACCAATTCAAATTTGCTGACAACAAAGCCTTATTTTTTGATGCGACTTGGTTAAACAGTTATGAATTAAGAGGAACAGGTTTATCTTTAGGCGATGGGCAATCATTAAACAAAGGTGACGAACGAGAATCCGCCCAATATTCATTTGGCTATTTGTATGGCAGTAAAGACTCGGTTGCTAAATTTCAGCTCGCTGCTGGTGGCACAAAAGATACTTATCAAACAAGAAGAGCCTATACGCGCGCATTTGACCGCAACAGCCAGTTTGTTAAAGCAAATTTAGATTATTTATTATCAGGTCAATCATATTTAGCGACTGAGCTGAAAATAGAATCAACAGAGTTCGCGAATAACTCACTGCAAAATAAAGATAAATATACTGTGCTCGCCGGTTTAAAATGGCAAACAACAACGATTTCACAATTTTCAGCCTTAATTGGTTATCAAAATATTACTTTTGACGAGTCATTATTTGCTGATGATGATGCCTTTAAATGGCGCTTTGATGTTTTTTGGCACCCAATAGAAGTTAGCCGTTTGTCATTTCGTTCAGAGCGTGACTTTGAAGAAGCGAATCGCATTTCAAATAGCTATCGGGTCGTGGATAATCATCATGCGACAATAGCGATTGATATTACTGAATATTTTAAAGCATCTTCTGCAATTGGAATGAAGAAAGAAAAAATTATCAGCGAAACGAGTATTGATAATGAGCAGTATATTTTTGCTGAACTAGAATTAAATTATCAACGTAATGACTGGTTGTCATTATTTGTAAAATACAGTTATAACGACTTAGGCGCTAAAAACAGCCAGCTTGATCATCAAAGAAATAGCATTTCATTTGGCTTTAATGTTAGTATCTAAGATTAATTGGATAAAAAATATGCGATTTATAGCGCTTTTATTTTTGCTTTACGCCAGTGTAACTCATTCAACAGATTATCTTTTAGGTTCTGGAGATAGGATCTCTATTACTGTTTATGATGAGCCAGACTTAACAATTAATGTAAAAATAAATAAATCTGGCGTCATTTCTTTTCCATTTTTAGATGATATTCAAGTCGTTGGCTTATCAACTAAAAGCTTAGAGAAAAAAATTAGCACAGGTTTATTGGGTGACTATTTAGTTGATCCGCAAGTAACGGTGTCAATCGTTGAATATCGCCCGTTCTTTATTCATGGACAAGTTAATCGTCCTGGTGGTTACCCTTACCAAGATGATTTAACCTTGGATAAAGCGATCGCTATTGCTGGCGGCTTAGCCAGTAGAGCATCAAAAAGTGAATGGAAAATAACAAGGATAGTCGATGGAAAAACAGTCACGATGTTAGGTAACGTCGCGACGTTAATTAACCCTGATGATATTATTGAAATAGAGCAAAGTTTCTTTTGACGAATAACGAAAATGTTCAAATGAATCTTGGCCAAGAAGAAGTGGCTTTAAAAGAAGTTTTAAACCCTCTTTGGACAAGACGTTGGAAAATAGTATTTTTTACACTGCTAATTACGTTAGCGGTGATTTTTTACGTCTCGTTATTAAAGCCTTCTTATCAAGCAACAGCAATATTACAAATTGGTAGTAATAAACCCGCCAATACACTTTCTATCAATGATGCGTTTAATGAATCGAATGCCAGTCAAGAGCAAGTACAAACCCAATATGAATTATTACGATCGCGTAAATTTGCAGAGCGAGTTATTTCGCGTTTAAACCTGACCGATCATGAAGAATTTAACAGCGGTAAATATAACGATAAAATTAGTTTTTTAGCGAATTTAAATAAATCGGCAACAACACCGCCTATTAGTCATGTTATTAGTCAATTTCAGCAGCGTTTAAGTATTTCTCCTATTTCAGGCACCGAGCTGGTTAAAATCACTTTTGTCTCATACTCGCCTGAGCTTGCTCAGCAAGTTGCCAACCAAATTGGGCAAACTTATCTGTTGTACCAAGATGAAATTCATAGTGCTTCTAAAGAATCGACTTCTCAATGGCTGGTTGATCAACTCGAAGAATTAGGAAAAAAATTAGAAGCTTCCGAGCAAGCATTGCAAACTTACCGAGAAGAAGAAGGTATTGTTGATATACAAGGTGTTGCAGGTTTAGTGTCTTCAGAATTAACGCAACTTACCTCAGGGGCATTACAAGCTTCGCGCACCGAAGATGAGTTAGCCGTTACTTATCAGTTTATTCAAGAGCATAAAAACAGTTTTGATCAAATCGTTGAATTACAAGAAATCAGCAGCCGACCGAGTTATACCCAATTAAAACGTTCTGAAGAACAATTAGAAAGAAAATTTAACGAGTTATCTAAGCGATATGGTCCTAAACATCCTAAATATATTGCGATTCAAGCAGAGCTGACTTCATTAAGAGAAAACATAATTCAAGAAGTGAATGACATCGTCATCAGCGTAGAAAAAGAGTATCTCTCGGCGGTCGAAAAAGTAAAAGCGAATAAAGTGCGTTTGGCGGAAGCGAAAAAAGATTTTCTGCGCTTAAGCCGCTTGAAAAATAAGTTTTCACAATTAGAGCGCGAAGTTGAAACGAATAAAGAGTTATATAGCAATTATTTAGTGCGTCTTAAAGAAGCTGACGCGATGGGAAATTACAAAGCGAATTTTTACGTTCGCTTTATTGATAAAGCGATCACCCCGAAAAATAAGTTTGCGCCGAATAAGTCGCTTATTGTCATTATGAGTTTTATTCTCTCGTTAGCGCTAATTTCAATTATTGTCATTATGCGTGAGTTGTTGATGGACACATTAAACTCTCGTCGTAAACTTGAGAATTTTAATGAAGCGCCAATTTTAGCAATTTTGCCTAGATTCAAAGCGAAACCCATTAAAGGTGAAGAAGATAGTTACTATACGGATAATCGCTTTTTGGAAGCTATTCGTACCTTGCGAACCTCGTTATTGTTTGGGCATGAAAAAACACCACCTAAGGTGATTGCAATAACGTCTTCCGTGCCAAATGAAGGAAAGTCAACCGTTGCACTGCAACTTGCTCGTTCATTTAGTGAAATGGAAAAGGTGTTGTTGATTGAAGCAGATATGCGTCATCCAACGGTTTATAAAAATTTGAAACTAGACGCTCACCGCCCTGGTTTGTCTAATTTATTAGCGAAAACTCATCAAATTAATGAATGTATTGTGCGCGACAAAAACGTCAAATTAGACATATTAACTTCGGGTATTACACCTGCTAATCCATTAGCGTTTTTGTCGATGAAGCGCTTTAATATGCTCATTAAAGTGTTCGGTAACTTTTATGATCGCATTATTATTGAAACCCCACCGGTTAATGCGGTTAGTGATGCGGTTATTATCTCGCGACTAGTTGATAGCGTGTTATACATTGTTCATGGTGGTAAAACCAAGCGTGAACAAATCACCACGGGTTTAAGATTGTTGCGTCAAGTTAATGCACCTGTTGATGGCGTGGTGATTAATCATAGTGAAAATATCGACACGGATAAGTATCAGAATAAATATTATAATGATATGGCCAATATCATTAAGCTTCCTGTGCGTAAACAAGGTTAGTTTTCAAGAGTTTATTACGGTCACAGTTTCTTATTGAGTTTGTTTTCTATCGCTTGCCTTTTCTATTACAATACCCCAAATCTTCTAAGTTCTTGATCATGAATATTCAACGCAATTTTTCATTAAAAAATCATAATAGTTTTGCACTTTCTTCTGTGTGCGCCAAGTATTATGCGCCTCAAACGATTGCCCAATTGAAAGAACTGGTTTTACTGTTAGAAGAGCCATTCTATATTTTAGGAGAAGGTAGCAATACGCTGTTTGTTGACGAAAAAGTCCCTAACATCGTCCATCCTAACTTTACGGGAATTGAAATTGAAGATCATGAAGACAGTGTTTTATTAACCGCAAGTTGTGCAGAAAATTGGCACTCGCTGGTGACCTTTTGTGTTGAGCACCATTATTATGGCATCGAAAATCTCGCGTTAATTCCAGGGAGTGTTGGCGCGGCACCTGTGCAAAATATTGGTGCGTATGGCGTTGAACTTTCTGACGTTGTTGAGCAAGTCACATGGTTTGA
>DAINNQ010000129.1:4855-7242 GCA_036735825.1 Alteromonadaceae bacterium
CTAAGTATCAACAGTTAGTTCAGCAATACCCTAACATGCCTGCATATCATCAACATAATACCCAAGTTAAACTAGCGGCAGGTTGGCTAATTGAGCAATGTGGATTAAAAGGGTATCAGCTGGATCAAGTCGGTGTGCATGATAAACAGGCGTTGGTGCTGATAAACCTTGGCGGTGCAACAGGGCAGTCAATTGTTGCGTTAGCAAAACTCGTTCAACAAAAGGTGTATGAAAAATTCGCTGTTCACATTGAACCTGAAGTGCGAATGTTATCCCAACATGGCTTGCTTGGTGAATTATCTTGAGCGTAACTAAGCGCTGCTTTGACCTAAACAGAAATGTAACAACAATCATTAACAACGTGGTAGAGAACTATAAATTATGGCGCAGTCGGTAAAAGAGCAACTGATAAAACAATTGGCCAGTGGTCAATTTGTTTCAGGCCAAGCGATTGGCGATACCTTAGGTATCAGTCGTGCCGCTGTTTCAAAACATATAAGTGGTCTTATTGACATGGGCATTGATGTGTTTAGCGTCACAGGCAAAGGTTATCGATTAGCGCAGCCAATTGCCTTGTTAGATAAAACTAACATTCTTGCGGGCTTTACTGCGCAGGCATTATCGACCAAATTAGAAGTGCATTCGTTAATTGATTCAACGAATAGCTATTTAATGCGCCGAATTCCTCATCAAGTAAAACAAGGTCAGGTGGTTATTGCTGAGCATCAAAGTGCAGGGCGTGGCAGACGAGGTCGACAATGGGTGTCACCATTTGGCTCACATATTTATATGTCTATGTACTGGCATTTAGAGCAGGGCATGTCAGCAGCGATGGGGTTAAGTGTTGTTGCGGCTTTAGCGGTAAGTGATGCTATTCGTGAGTTATATGACTTAAATGTTGAATTAAAATGGCCAAATGATATTTACCTTAACGGGGTTAAATTAGCGGGCATTTTGATTGATCTTGAAGGACAAGCTTTAGAACCTTGCCATTGTGTTATCGGCATAGGCTTAAATATTAACATGCCAAATCATGCAGCAGCAGTTATTGATCAAAAATGGACCGATTTGCAATCGAATACCCGCGAAACTATCGACAGAAATAAGTTAACTGCTGCTTTAATTAATCACTTACAAAAACGTCTAGCCGTTCATAAAGATAACGGCATAGTGACTATGCTCGACGACTGGCACCAGCATGATTTGTATCTCAATAAATCTGTCAAACTGATCACTGGCGATAAAGAAACCCTAGGGACTTGCCGAGGAATAAATAGCCAAGGGGCGTTATTGTTAGAAATTGATCGTCAAATTAAACCTGTCTATGGTGGCGAAATTAGTCTGCGAGGCGTTTAATGATTTTACTTTTAGATATTGGTAATACCCGCAGCAAATATGTGACGAGCACAAGCGACGTATTATCAGCGATTCAATATATCGACACGGCGTTAATTACTAAAGAATGGTTATCAACTCATGTGCCAGAACTTGAACAATGCGTGATTGCCAATGTAAACCAAAAAGCTATCTCAGCAAAAATCAGTCAGTGGTGCCAAGATCACGGTATCATTTGCCAAGTGCTTGAAAGTGAGCATGAAAAATTTGGAGTGAAATGTGCTTATCAAAACCCCAAATTTTATGGTGTCGACCGATGGTTAGCACTGCTTGGTGCTCAGGTATTATTTCCCCAAAAAGCGTGTTTGATAATCGACTCAGGAACAGCCACCACGCTTGATGTGATATCTGCTGATGGTGAACACCTTGGTGGTTGGATATTGTCAGGAATTGACTTACTAACCACCAGTATATTAGCTAATACGCAAAATATTATTGCTCAGCCTCAAAATGTCAAAAGACTTGAATTTGCTAACAATAGCTCAGATGCCATTAGCCAAGCTCCATGGGCTGCCACCATAGGTATGATCCATCATGCCATCGCTATCATAAATTCAGACTATGGTATCGGTGAAAATGAGTTGGAGTTAGTCTTAACTGGCGGTAATAGTCAGCAATTATCAGAACTTTTTAGCCAACCATGCACTGTGGTGGAAAATTTGATATTTATCGGTATGCAGCGATATACCTAGCGAGTTGATCATATTCTTTATGACTTTGAATAAAAAAACACCAAACAGCAAAAAACATCAGTTTTTTTAGTTTTTTTTATTGCAAGGGGCAAAACATTACTCTAGAATTCGCACCACTTAATGTAGTGCCGACTTAGCTCAGTTGGTAGAGCAACTGACTTGTAATCAGTAGGTCGCCAGTTCGATTCCGGCAGTCGGCACCATTAATACGCTATAAAGATATCTTTATAGTGTGAAAAATATATTGGAGGGGTTCCCGAGTGGCCAAAGGGATCAGACTGTAAATCTGACGGCTCCGCC
>DAINNQ010000130.1:0-7234 GCA_036735825.1 Alteromonadaceae bacterium
TAGAGATCACATTGCCAGCCAAGGTGCAGGTCGCAGCTTTTTAGCTCGTGCAGTAGGTATGGATAACTGCCTACAAATTGATTATGGCACTGTCGAACTTGAAAATGGTGATATTTTACTCACTACCTCTGACGGCATTCACGACTTTTTATCCGAACAGCAAATTATCGAGATCTTATCCTTACCTCAACCAGCACAAGAAAGAATCGATTTATTAGTTAAGTCGGCATTTGATTGCGGCAGTGACGACAACATCAGTGGTGTAGTCTGCCAAGTACAGCATTTACCGAATGAAAGCCTCAATGACTACAATAGCAAGTTAACTAGGTTGCCCTTTCCTCCAGATCTTGAACCTGGAGCGATACTTGATGGTTACAAAGTGTTAAAAGAGTTATTTGCCAGTAGCAGAAGTCAGCTCTATTTAGTTGAAGACACTGAAACGGGTGAACAAATGGTCATGAAAACACCTTCTATCAATTTTGAAGAAGATACCGGTTATATCGACCGCTTTATTCAAGAGGAATGGATTGGCAAACGAATTCACAGTGAATATGTCGTTAAAATTATCGCTCAAAAACGACCACGGACATTTTTGTATTATTTAATGGAATATGTTCATGGCATTTCCCTTGATAAATGGATGAAACAACATCATTTTCCTAAGCCTAAATTAGCTATTTCAATCGTTGAAAAAATCGCTAAAGGCTTAGCCGATTTTCATCAATCAGAAACGATTCATCAAGATTTGAAACCTGCCAATATTCTTGTGGATGACGACCACAATATTAAAATTGTCGATTTTGGTTCCGTGTTTGTTGCGGGCCTTGCAGAAGTATTTATTCCTTTAGAGCATGAAGGTATTTTAGGTACGGCCACGTATTCAGATCCTAAATACTTACTTGGAAAAAACACCGGCATTCAAGGTGACTTATACGCGCTCGCCACCATTACTTACGAAATTTTTTGTGGTAAGTTGCCTTATGGAGAGAAAATAGAAGAGTGCCAAACCGCATTTGAATATGACCGTTTACGTTATATTCCAGCAAACGAGTTTAATCCTATTATTCCATTATGGTTTGACCGCACGTTAAAGCGCGGTGTTGCCTTTGATTTAGAGGAACGCTACGAAAGTATTGAGGAATTTTTGACTGACTTAAAACAGCCGAATCCTATTTATTTACGTGACGATCCTAAAGTACAAAAAAACAAAAGTCAGGTACTATTTTGGCAACTACTTTCTGGCTTTTGGATTTTAATGCTAGTGATCGTCATTGCCTTATTTACTCAAAACTAAGCATTCTCTCAGAACTAAAGATTAAAACCTAAAATAAGTGCTAAAAAACAAGCAATCAGGGCACCTTATACTAATCACCCTTTTATGTTTAATTCAGAGTAAACCACTTTGAAATTTTAGCTATTAATGTAACACGTAACCATCTTCTTTAATTAACTCTTTAGCCTTTTCAATGTTAAGTTGTTCAATCGGCGATACTAAATAATAAGGTAATTCAACCGCTTGCTCACTCAATTTAATCATATTCCCTTCGACTAAACGCTCAACAACAGAAGCTAATGTATCAACTAATCGTTCAGGCGTTTGTGGATATTGCTTACTCATAAAATCAATCAATTGTTGTAATGTGTGGCGTCCATCAGCTAAAGAAACAACAATGCCTAACCACTCTTCAAGCTCGGTAGTTTGTAATGGGTCGTTAATATTTGCTAAGGCAACTTTGCCAGCTTTACGTGTGAATATCACTGTACGATAAAAGTATTTTTCTATGTCCAAAATATGTTTCTCATGTAATAAATAATGATGTAATTAGCACATTCATTTTACTGTGCTGTTTAATGTTTTTATAAGCGGTTTAAGATAGAGAATAATTAAACTCCTGATTCAACTATTGCTTTAGCTGTTGTAATTTTTAGTTTATTTAGTTAGTTTTGTACTACATTAACTACACCCGTCATTTTGGGATGAGGCCCACATACATAGTTAAAAGTGCCTGCAGAAGTAAACGTTTTTTGATAGCGCTCTCCTGGGAATATATATTGAGGCTCAACGTTATCTAACTGTTTAAACCATACATTATGATATTGTCGCTTCTCACTATTTGTCCAAATCACAGTATCACCAACATTGATAATAACCGTATTGGGAACAAACTGTTTTTTATAGATATCGACAATAACTTCTTTCGCTGCAACTTGGCTGGTAAATAAAAACCCTAAGATGAGTAATCCGACTCTCATTCGCTCAATTCCTCTTACTGAATATGAATTTTTCACTACGTTATCTTTTAACGCGCTAGTATTTATAGCATTGAGTTATTTAACTTCTTTTATCTCTATTGATTTATGTTGATACTTAATGGCCTCACGATCAACTTCTATCGCGTTTTTGCCAGTAACCCAAGTTAGTAAGCCACCTTCAGGATTATCCTTATTAACATCAGCACAAGCAGAAATACATTGCGCACATTGGGTACAGGTAAATTTCGCTCGTTTCATGTTCCTTGTTGGCAAGCGCATGGGGCAAGCTTGATCACAAGGTTTACCTTGATGGTAATGAATACATGTTCGACATACTTTTGCCCTACTACGATCAAATTTAACCACTAATGCCGTTTTATTTGCCATCCAAATTAAACTTTGAAACAGCCCCAGTGCACAGCCGTATTTGCAAAATATATGACGAGCAAAAATAAAATCAACGGTAAATACTGTGGTTGCAACGACAGTAAATAGTGTCGAACCAAAACCTAACTCAAAATGAGCAAGATCTGTTAATAATGCTATTGGGTTAACAAGGTAGCTCAATAAACCTATTGCCCAAATAAATGCCATGCTAACTGCGCTAATAAATATCAACGCCTTTGGTAGCCAGCCTTGACTTTTTTTACTGGCTTTTTCCCACAGTGTTACTCTGTTTAATTGCTTCAACATCAAACTATTGATCATTTCGACAACAGAAAAATGTGGACATAGCCAACCGCAATAAATTCTTCCGTATTTCCAAATAAGCCAAGCACTAACTAACACAAAGCCAGCACCGGGTAATAATACCCGAGTAAAAATTTTATAGGCGGCATCGACGCTATCACCACCGCCATATAAAATATTTTCTATGCTAATCGTCCAAGCTTGGCCAAAAATAATAAAATGGCCAAGGTCGAGATCGAACCTAAAGATATTCAATAATGGCGCAAAGAGAAACAATATAAAAAATGCTACTTTGCTTAGTATTCGCCAGCGTTGCATCAACTTAACGTCCTCACCATGATCTTATAGCTAGTATAAACGTCAATTAAATTGGCAAAGTTAATCTAGATCAGTAAATGTGATTTTGATCACAACTTAAAAAATACTAGCTACTTACTTTTCAGGTTCTGGCATGGGCTTTGGTTTTACACAGCTTGGCGCTACAATATTTTCCTTTCTAAGGAATGGATCAAAAAAAGGCTTCTTGAAAATGTTCAAGAAGCCTTGTTATTCATATTAAATAATCTAAGCGTGTTAATTATTGCTTGGTTGCATTTATTTCCGCGTCGCTGTTATCTAATGCTAATTTATAACCAAACGAAACATGATGGTAACGCGCGCTTGAATAATCGTCGTGTATTGCAAAACCAAAGTTGTATAATTTACCCGCCTCGATAGATACATCAGCTGCATTTTCTGATTTAAGCTTACGTTTTACTATCACCGACCATGTACCTGCATTTAACGAGGCTTCAACTTCAACACCTTGTCCGCCATGCATATCACGCTCAGCCATAATACTGCCGTCTTCAGCGGTTTTTGTTCCTGACTTATAGCGTAGTAAATCTAAATATTGATTGTTAGCCATTGCTGAATCTAACTCACCTTGCTCTTTAAGTTCTTTCCAGCCACCTAAAGGTTTACCACCACGACCTTTTAATTCAATGCTAGTACGAGACTCTTGAATATATTTAGTCACACCTTGAGTTAAATTAAGTCGTTTTGTTAGATCACTTCCTAGCAACTCTTCCTGTTCAGGTGCATATGGCATAGTGTTAGCGTCTGCATGGCATGTTGCCCAACAACCCGCTCTATCAGCAAATTCAACATCATCAGTCGCGATCATAAAGGCTAATTTCATTGGATTTTCAGGATCCATTTTACCGCCGTCAACAAATGGCACAGCCGCATGTTCTGAGTCTGGCCAACTAAAACGAAGATATAAGTTTTCATTGTCATGCGTTGCATCAATAGTGACCGGAATACTTCCACGTTTACCTGGGATCAAGTTTGGTTCAAGTTCTTTTTCACTCTCACCACTCACAATTTTTTGGCCAATATCCGCAATCTCTTTACCATGACAATCAATACAACGATCCCCTTTGGTAAATGCGCGTTTACCGCCATGATCTCGGCCTAAAATCCATTCGATTGAAGCAGTTCCTGGATAAAATACAGGAATATCGCTTTGCTGAGATTTTGCCCAATCAACAGAAAAGCTTGACGCACTTGATGTTTGACTTGCTTGAGTTGATTTTTCACTACCTGATGACTTTGCTGTAACTGCAGTCGTTAACGCTTGTGCAACTGCGTTGTCAATTTGCTGTTGAACTTTAGCTTTTTGTTCTAATAATTCCGCTTTGGCTTCCTGTTCAGCTTGTGCTTCTTTTGTTTCAATTCTTGCTAAACCATCAATATATTCTTGCGGAACTTGGCGAATGTACGCTGGATTTGGTGCCTCAAGCGTTTCAAGTTCTTCATCTGACAATTTGTCTCTAACATTATGATGAGCAATGCCTTTATGACAATCAATGCAGGTTTGCCCCGTTTCAAAAGCATTTAAATGTTGCTTACGCGCGCGTGGCTTTTGAAACTCAGGATTCATTGATTCAAAATTATGGCAGTTTCGACATTCTCTTGAATCCGTCGATTTCATATCACTCCAAACGCTTTTAGCTAATTCTAGGCGATGTTCATTAAATTTTTCTTTGGTATCTATTTTGCCCGTTAACCAGTAAAACACTTCACGGGAGGCTTTAATTTTACGAACAACTTTATGCACCCAAGGTCTAGGAACATGACAATCAGGACAACCTGCTCTCACACCCGTTCGGTTCGTGTAATGAATAGTGGGAGTATATTCTTGGTAAACGTTGTCTTCCATTTCATGACAACCGATACAGAATTCAGTGGTATTTGTTGCTTCCATTGCAGTGTTAAAACCGCCCCAAAAGATAATACCAACAACAAAAAATACCACAGCGCCAGCCACTGTAGTACCTAAAATTAAACGGCGAGACCAAAAGCTTGGTTTGGTGAATGTTGTGTTAGCCATAATTTACTCGTGAGAAGTTTAGAAAAAAGAAACGAACATGGCATTTGCCATGTTCGTAATAACACCAATCAAATTAAGTTTTATGATTTGCACGATTAAAGACGTTGAACTTACCTGTTGGAGTAGTTAACCCTTTAATGCGGTGTTTTTCTTCTAACGTTTTAGCATCGTAAACTACGATCTCACCTGTTGGATTTTTAGAGTCTTTACGATTCCAAACTGAAACCCATACTTCGGTGCCGTCGCTATTAAACTCCATGTGAAGCGCCGCTTTACCTTCTTCTTCTGTTACACGAATTGTTTTGACAATTTTGTGAGTATTTTTATCAAATACTTGTACAGATTGTTGAATTTCTGGCTCTGGATGTTTTAATTGATCAGCCCAAACGTATTGTGATGTTTCGTGAGTACGAATAAATACGCCTGCGCCATCCGTTTCAACTTCATAGCATAGTTTCCATGCTTGATCAGGATGACCGATAGGATCGTTACCCCAAACAGAGACTAAACCAACACCTAAATGGGTAGTACCACCAACTGGACCACACTTTTTATCTACCCAGTTTGCACCAGGACCAGGATGCGGTAAGGCATCAACAGGAATGATTTTTTCTAACTGACGATCTTGTGTGTCAACCACTACCATAGCGTTTGACGCATTCGCTGCAATTTGGAAATAACGACCTGTTGGGTCAAAGAAACCATCGTGTAAAAATTCAGCTGATGCAATTGACGTAATAGTTAAGTTATCTAAATCGTTGTAGTCAACTTGTAGCATTTGCCCCGTTTCTTTTACGGCAACAATGAATGAAGAAGTATTTGGCGCTGTGTATATTGCAGCTACGCGCGCTTCATTGATAAATTCACCTTTGGTGTTATATCCACGTGTAGAAACAACTTTTAATGGATTAAGCGTTTCTGCATCCATAATGACGAAATGCGCTGGCCAATAGCCACCGGCAATAACATATTTGCCATCACCAGAAACTGCGATATCACGAGCGTCATAGGCCATTTTAGTTTCAGCTACTAACATTTTGTCAGGTGTTTGCCATAAATCGATTTTGTTGACTTTGCCATCACGACCAATGGTATACCAGAAACGACCAACATCTTTTGCATGGTCAACTTTATGATGCTCAGTACCTTTAATTACGTGTACTGCGTAACCTGTATCAATGTGAGTAACGATTTTTTTAGTGTCGCCATCGATGATTGCTGCTTTACCTGCATCACGTTCAATAACAACGAAAAAGTTTTCCCAGTTCAAACCATGCATTGGTTTAGTTGGATAGTCTTTTAGTGCTACATATTCTTTAGTATGTGAGCGCATTTGCTCTAAAGACATTTCAGGTGGTACGGGTGGTGTCATTTGAATAAAAGTAGCAAGATTAGCAATTTCATCTTTGGTGAATAAGTCATCAAAGTTATTCATGCCGCCTTCAGTACCTAAAGCAATTATTTTCTCTAGACGCTGTTGCCCTTTTTTCAACATATTTTTTGGTTCTAGGTTTTTACCTGTCGCACCTTTACGTAATACACCATGACAACCAGCACAACGCTGGAAATAATGTAGCTGAGCTTTTTCAAAATCAGCTTCAGATAACGTAGGCTCAGTTGCAGAGACTGACATACTAAGACCGCTAGCTGCCATTCCTATTGCTAAACCAAGTGCTGAAAGGCCAAACTTAATTGTTTTCATCGGTTTCTCTCCAGATGTTTTATTACATGCTTAGTTCATTAGATAATTAATTTTGTCGTTAAGCTAAATTTGCTCATCTAATATTAAAATTATCAACACGCAATACTTCGCATAGTTGATAAGAAAGCGTTTGCTGAATTATTCGTATTTTCTTAGTAAGTACTTTGAATAATAAATTGTAAGTAAACGTACAATCTCAGCAATTGGTTGTAACT
>DAINNQ010000131.1:0-7213 GCA_036735825.1 Alteromonadaceae bacterium
AACAAGGCAAGGCGAATCTTTTAAATGCCAATTACCCTGATGAGTTAAAACAAGTCACAGAGCAATTAAATGTGCTGTTAACTACCGAACAAAATCAGCGCATGCGTTATCGAAATTCTTTATCTGATTTGGCCCATAGTTTAAAAACTCCCTTGGCTGTTTTGCAAGGACAATTGATGAGTCAAACAGAGGATAAGCGTTTACAAAGTCAAGAGCAGCTCGACGCGATGAGTTTAATGATCGAACATCAGCTAAAACGAGCTCAAAGTGCAGGGCAGTCGTCATGGCATTTAGGGGTAGAAATAAAACCGTTATTGAGTAAATTAATTAACAGTTTGAATAAAATCTATCGTGATAAAGCCCTAAACTTTCAAATTAATGCGACAGAGAATGCAACAGATAAAACGACAGAAAAATCGATTTTTAAAGGCGATGAGGTCGATTTGTTAGAGATTCTTGGCAACATACTTGATAATGCCAGTAAAGCGGCTAATAAAAATATTCATATCACACTTTCACATGATGATGATTTACTCCAAATGGTTGTTGAAGATGATGGCGTCGGGATAAACGAGACTGAAATAGACAACATTTTACAACGCGGTACTCGAGCTGACACCTATCAAAAAGGACATGGTATTGGTTTGGCGATAGTACGTGACTTAGTTGATAGTTACCAAGGTCAGTTAATTATTGCGCGTTCTGAAACGCTAGGTGGCGCCAAATTTACCTTGTTATTTCCTCGTTAATGCCGATTTAGTTTTACAATGGACTCTGTCACTCAATCTGTAATTCAATCTGTGAAACAAGCCAATCCCGATAATCTACCTTATTTTCCCTTTCGGATCTTAAACCAAAGCTTTATCATTTCTTAAATAAAAGCCATTTCTTCATTATTTCAATGAGTATAAATACCTGTTCAGTCTTCATTCAGTTAGCGTTGTTTAGTATGTAGGTCATAGCTCACAAAGAGGTGAAACTTATGACCATGTTTTTTAATAAAAAGTTACCTAATAAAAAGTTACTAAATAAAAAGCTACCGTATGCAAAAAAAATAATTAAAGAGGATTTGGCTCCAAAGGCTTTTGACGAGAAACCATTAAGCTCAATATCTTCTTTTATCCATTTTATTCTTAGCAATATTGCTTTGGATAATTTTAAAAAGGTTAAAAAAGTCAGTTGCTTATCTGTAATTTTTGGCGGTTTGTTATCAATGAGTCATGTCACTGCGGCAGAGCATCAAGACTCACAATCACTAGCTGGTGATTCGGTAGCAGTAGCTGAACAGCAATTTAGCCAAGCTGAACTTGAACAAGTGCTTGCGCCCATTGCACTTTATCCTGATACCTTACTTACGCACATTTTGATTGCGGCAACATACCCCATCGAAGTGATCGATGCAGACAGATTCATCGAGCAAAATAAGCACAAATCCGCTCAAGAGCTTGCTGAAAAAGCTGAAGATAAACAGTGGGATCCGAGTGTGAAAGCCTTATTAGCTTTTCCAACGATACTCGCTAATTTAAGTAAAGATCTTGCCTGGATGCGTAAGCTTGGCGATGCATTTTTACAAGATGAATCTTTGGTGTTAGCAAGTATTCAATCATTAAGACATAAAGCAGATGAGGCTGGCAATTTAACTCAAATGGACAATGTTGAAATTGTGCGAGAAAAAAGAACCATCATTATTGAACCCGCACAAGCCGAAGTTGTTTATGTGCCGTATTACGACACGCGAGTTGTTTACGGTAATTGGCATTGGTCGCATTATCCTCCTGTGTATTGGCATCGTCCTGCACATTATGCCTATTATCATGGACCTTATTATTGGCATTCAGGTGTGCATATTGCGTTTGACTTCTTTTTTAGTGCCTTTCATTGGAATAACCACCATATCGTTAGGTATCACCATAAAAAGCGTTATCATCACTCAAATAGACGCATTGCTACCAGTCATCATGCTAAACGTTGGCATCATGAGCCTAGTCATCGCAAAGGTGTGGCGTATCACTCGAATAAAGTAAAACATAGATTTGCCAGCGATAAACCTAGCGTTACCCACAGTACAAGTGTTAGAAAACATCAGCACGTGAGTGAGCGATTAAAAGTCAATCGTGCCGTTAAGATAGATACACAAGTGAATAGGAACGTGAAGGCGAATGATAAAGCGCGTCGCCATTCCTCTCATCAAATAGTGGCAAATAAAAGAGAGTCGCATCGGGTTGAGATGAACAAGGGGGAGATGAACAAGGTTGAGAGGAACAATACCGAGCGTCAAAAAGTGCGAGCGCATAAATTTGATAATGAGCACAGAACAGAAAACCAGCACAGAACTAAGGTGCCACAACACCGTGTTTATTCACATGAAAGCTGGAAAAAGCAACAAAATGTCAACGTTGAAGACGTTGCAGATAAACGTCGCTCATATCAAAGCTCAGCAAACGCAAATACAACGGCAAGCGTTAACTATTCAAAGCAAGAGACATATAAAACTAAGGGAGGTCGCTCAACCAAGCAACATCAACGAGCGACAAAAAACAGTTCAAGTAGCATGAAATCAACTTCTCGTCATCAACGAGAAAAACATAAATAAAAAGCTATTTAAACTGGAGAGTAGAATGCCGCATTAACGTTACGTTGATGCGGCATTTTTATTGATAACATTTAATCAAAAAGGAAATTAATAAATTTTTCCTTTTGCTTTTACGGTATTCACATCAACGCGTGATGGCGTAAGTACGCCATCGACTAACCCTTGTGTCGCAATAGATAAGCTTTCAATGACTTGGTGCATTGAGGTTAAATCTAAGCTCGCCAAATCATCAGACACTTGATGATAATGCTTATCTTTGTCTAGCTGCGTACTACTAAAGCTATGAGCTGGAACGCCAAGTCTCGCAAGTGTGGCATTGTCTGAACGATAAAATAAATTTTGCTCAGGGTACGGGTCTTGGTGAATTTGTGCACCTGTTTCTTTTAGGCTGCTATTAAGCAGTTGTCCTAAGTTAGAACGTTCCATGCCTGTCATCCATACTTGGCCGCTACCAAACTTTGATGGCTTGCCGATCATTTCAATATTCACCATAGCGATAACATCATCAGGATTTAATTGCTGTGAAAAATATTGCGAGCCAAAACCGCCAATCTCTTCTGCGGTAAAAGCACTGAACATCAATGAACGAGCGTTATCACCTTTATTGGCAAAGTATTCAGCTAAATTAATAATAGCGGTAGTGCCTGAGGCATCATCGTCAGCACCATTATAAATGACATCACCTTCGCCATTGTCACCTGCGCCTAAATGATCATAATGAGCAGAATAGAGCACCACTTCGTTTTGCTGTTTTTTCCCTGGTAAAACACCAACCACATTACTTAATGTTTTTTGAGTAATTGTTGTGCTGGCTTTTACGTCAAGTTTATCAATAGAGGTTTGATCTGTGAGCACCATCACAATCGCGCCTTGATGATCTAAATTTAATTTGTTTAAGCCACGTGCAAAATAACCACTGTAGCCAGCAAACATTTTAGCGTGAGCGGTATGAATTAAGACAAAATGTTTTCCACCTTGTTGGTTCATTTTGCTGATCATTGCACGCATATCATCGTCTTTCCCAATGACATGTGAGGTAAAATCATTGGTACTTTGCCAAGAAATATTCTCAATAGTACTTGCCATACCTAAGTTTTGATTGGCAATTACTGCACCGTTTAAAGAGACTGCTAAGCTCGTTGGAGCAATATGCGTGATAGTGAAGGTTTGCTTAAAGTGCTCATTGCCATTTTTAGCATTGATTGGCTCTAATCCAATTTCCTTAAAACGTTTGCTAATATAGTCAGCTGCAACATCAATATCTTTAGTAAAACTCTCTCGGCCATTTAACTCGTCACTGGCTAAATAAGTAATATCTTTGGTCATCGTTTCAAGCGAGATGTTATTTGCGAGCACAGATGACGGTAAACTGAAGGCTAGGCCAATTGAAACAACTAATGCTGCGGTATGTTTTTTAAATGTGCTATTCATTTATTATTTTCCATTCGTTTTGATTATTTGATTTATATCCGTTGGTTTGATTTTTTTACAAGGAAACACCGAACTAGATTAAGGCTATTTCAAGATAAGTGAAAGGGAAACGCGAGTTCTGCAAATGAAAATTAACACACGTTAATGACTTTTTTGTAAACATTCTTTTTCAATGAGTAAGGTGTCACTGCCCATAGTTAACCATAACTGGTCATCTTGAATACTCACTTGAATTTCCATGGTACGACCAAGTAGCTCAGTTAAGCGTTTGAGCGTGTCATAATTAAAACGTTCAACAGTCAAATTACTGAACTGAGCAAGTTTGCTGCTGTTTTGTTGCCACCACACATCAAAAGGCGAATTGTAGCCATATAAAATAACTTGCTTGGCCTTGTTAGCGGCTTTTTTTAAGCGCTTTTCATCAGGTTGACCAAGCTCAATCCATAACTCAATTTCGTCAGAATAATTGATTTGCCACAAAGCCGCTTCATCTTCATCACTTAAGCCTTTACCAAAGGTTAAACTTTCATGCGCATTGAGTACAAATGCCAAAATGCGAGTCATCAAACGTAAGTCTGTTTCTGAAGGGTGTTGAGCAAGTGTTAAATTTATTGAGTCATAATAATTTCTATCCATATCGGAAAGATGGATAGTTGCTTTGTAAATGGTAGATTTCAGTGCCATAACGAGTAAATGAATAATAAAAGATGCACTATCATACGCGCTTATTAGTTTTCTCACTAGGTGAATGTTTTAATTGATGTTTTTTTGCTCATAATATTTGGTTATTTTTACGATGAATAGTTGGGATAATAAGGATTAATTTAGTTGATAGTGTCATTAATGATAAAGTGCAACGAATACCACACTTTCAGGAACGCTATTATGACGATTTCATCCTTTATTCCACCACAACGCACTTTAATGGGACCAGGGCCATCTGATGTCAGTGCACGGGTTTTATCTGCACTTTCCAGGCCTACCATTGGTCATTTAGATCCGCTCTTTGTTGGGATGATGGACGAAGTTAAATCATTACTCCAATATGCTTTTCAAACGAAAAATGAATTTACCATTGCACTTTCTGCACCGGGCTCAGCGGGAATGGAAGCGTGTTTTGTTAACTTAGTAACACCAAATGACACAGTCGTGGTTTGCCAAAATGGCGTGTTTGGCGCGCGCATGGTTGAAAATGTGAAACGCATTGGAGCAAATGTTGTGGTTGTTGAAGGACAATGGGGCAGAGCGGTTGACCCACAAGCACTTGAAGAAACATTGCAACAACACCCACAAGCCAATTTTGTCGCTTTTGTGCACGCTGAAACGTCAACAGGGGCATTATCAGACGCCAAATTATTATGTGAAATTGCACGAAAATATCAGTGTTTAACAATTGTTGATGCAGTGACTTCATTAGGGGGAGTAGAGTTAAGAGTTGATGACTGGGGCATTGATGCGGTTTATTCAGGGAGCCAAAAGTGTTTGTCGTGCGTGCCAGGCATTTCTCCCATTAGTTTTAGTGAGCAAGCCGTTAATGTAATAAAAAATCGTACAACACCCGTACCTAGTTGGTTTTTAGATCAGTCGCTTGTTATGCAATATTGGTCGGGGAATGGTAAAAGAGCTTATCATCACACTGCGCCAGTAAATTCATTATATGCACTTCATGAAGCGTTGCTTTTACTCAAAACAGAAGGTATTGAAAACAGTTGGCTTCGTCATAAAACTCAGCATGATTTTTTAGCACAAGGTTTACATGCGCTTGGTTTGGAATTTGTTGTACCCGCGGATAAACGTTTACCACAGCTTAATACGGTTTATATTCCATCAGGCATTGATGATGTGACAGTTCGAAGTTATCTATTGAACGAATATAACCTAGAAATTGGTGCTGGCTTAGGGCAATTTGCAGGTAAAGCGTGGCGTATTGGTTTGATGGGCTATAGCGCAAAGAAAGAAAATGTTGCGCTATGTTTAGCTGCATTAAAAGATGCCTTGGCATATGCAGCAAATAAACCATAGTTAATTATTGTTTATTTTAGTCTTTAGGCTATGGTAGTAGGAGAATCTTTAACAAGGAAGTCACCATGAAACGTATTATGATCTGTGCTGACGGCACGTGGAATCGACCAGAACAATTAAACCAAGAGCAATATCCTACCAATGTTTTAACGTTTGCACGTCATGCATTAGCGCAAGATGAGGCAGGCACAAAACAAATTGTTTTTTATGATTGGGGCATTGGTTCATACCATGATCCATTATCAGGTGGCGGTTTTGGCAGCGGACTAGAAAAAAATGTCATGGATTGCTATCGATTTCTTGTTCACAACTATGATGTAGGCGATGAAATATACCTCTTTGGTTTTAGTCGAGGCGCTTACACCATCAGGAGTTTATGTGGGCTAATTAACAATTGTAGTCTCTTGAAAAGTGCGAATGGTCATTTAATCGAAAAAGCATTTGATTTATATAAAACCAAAAAGTATACCCCAAAAAGCCAGTTTTCCTCTGATTGGCGAGAAAAATACGCCATAGCGCCTTCGGTTAATATTCATTTTGTTGGTGTTTGGGACACAGTTGGCGCATTAGGTTTGCCTTTTAGTATTTTTGGTTTAATTAAAGACAAGCACCTTTTTTATGATAGAAAATTAGGCAGCAACATAAAAACGGTGCGTCATGCACTTGCTTTAGACGAACAACGTGATGATTTTGAACCAACAATTTGGGAGCCAAGAAATGATGCTGATTTAGCACAAGTCTGGTTTGCAGGTGTCCATTCTGATGTTGGCGGTAGTTATAAGCCTGATGCTGATGGTAAAGTCTTATCAGAAATTCCCATGCAGTGGCTGTTAACCGAAGCTGAGAATAATGGTCTGGTGTTTGATAATGAATTACATCAAAAAGCCTTGACGGCGCATTTATCTGTCAATGCTAGTCAACATAATGAATACAAAGGCAAATATAAATTACTTGGTAAACGCATCAGAGAAATACCGCCACAAACCATCAATCCTACGTATGTTCATAGCAGTGTAAAAACGCGTTATCTTTCAGGTTATAAAAGCCAGCCAATTGAAAATTATATTAACAAACATGGTCAGTGGCCGCCTATTTGGTAGCTGCCCTTTTTATTGTTAGGTAAGAAATTAAAAGTTTATTTTACTGGATATTGCAAAAGCGATGTAT
>DAINNQ010000132.1:0-7153 GCA_036735825.1 Alteromonadaceae bacterium
GCTTGTCCTGTTGTCCCTAAAAAGCTCCATGATGTGCAATATACGCCAAGCGATAACGCATAAATAATGCGCTGACTTTTCTTAACAATGCGATGACGATATTTATCCCCTAAAAAGGCAATCAAGAATAGCAAACCAATATAGCTAATACTGATGAGGGTTAATTGCCAATTAGGAAACATAATGAACTCTATTTATATTTTTGATGGTATTCATTATCTACGATAACAACTTATACAATTTAATTGAAAGAAAAAAACGAGAATTGAGATCGCTCTTTCTGTGATTAGAACAAGTGTCAATAACTGCTGACAAAAAAGCAATTAGATTTTAGTCTGATCTCTCCTTCTAATCTCTTCTTCTATAAATCAATCATCTTCAACGCTCAGCAATGATTATTTCAAGAAAACGGCTTGTCGAATGTTAATGCGGATTTATTAATACAGGTCAAAACTTGAAAAAATTATCACGCTAAAATGGGCTATTCATTTTTACTCTTGAAGTAGCATTATGACCTCCTTACCTGAATACATGACAATTAAACATAGAGAATGCGATGACTTTTTCACTGAAGCTGAATCAGCTGCAGCGGCAGAAAACTGGTCATTAGCCGACGAAAAATTTTCTTTGTTTAAAAAAGATTTATTACTGCATTTAGACGCTGAAGAAACGATTTTATTTCCTCAATTTGAACAAGCAACGGGAATGACATCAGGGCCAACCCAAGTGATGCGCATGGAGCATGAGCAAATGAGAGGCTTAATGCACGACTTAATAGCAGAGCTTAAGAGCAAAAATAAAGATAAGTTTTTAGGCTTGTCAGAAACATTAATGGTGTTAATGCAGCAACACAATATGAAAGAAGAGATGATGCTATACCCTATGGCTGAACAGCGTATTGCTGCCCAAGGAGAATTAGTCAGTGCATTACAACAGCATTGTGATTAATAGATTTTTTACTTTTAAAAACTTTGAATTAGCGTAACACACCCGAAAATTATGGATAATTTTGTACAAATCAATGTGAAAGACTTACCACCACCAAAACCTATGGTGAAAATTCTAACGGCATTATCGTCTTTAGAATCGCATCAAGTGTTGAAGGTGTTACATCGCAGAGAGCCCTTTCCTCTTTATGAAAAACTCCTTGAAGCCAATTGGCATTATCGATGCGACAAAATAGCTGATGATGACTTTGTGTTGTACATTTTTCACTTAGAAAATATTGACTTACTCAACCACTTAAATGATCAGACATCTGCATGAATATTAATGGTTTATCATTTAACGCGCTGCCGCCAATTGATATTCCCTTTCGTTTTTTTATCACAGCTGTTTGCTTCGTTTTATGTTCGACGCTGGTGCTTTTTTTTCATCATGAAGAAATTTGGCTGAGTCGCTGGCACCCTCTTACCATTATGTTTACTCATGGCTTTACCTTAGGTTTTATTACAACGGTAATGATGGGCGCCATTTATCAATTATTACCCGTTATTGGTGGTGTCGGTGTTAATAACGTCGCAAACTGTGGAAAAATATCTCACCTTTTACACACGTTCGGCAGTGCCGCATTGATGCTGGGATTTTTGCTGTCATCAACCGAGTTTATGATCGCCGCAATGATATTACTCGCTTTAAATTTTGGCTTTTATATCATTACCATAAGTTTAGTGCTGGTAAAAAAGCTCAGCCAAGGCCCAACCATAATAGGCATTCGATTAGCGGTTGCAGCACTTGTTGTCACAGTAATAATGGGAATTTTACTGGTGACAAGAATGCTAGGCATTGAATTGATTTCATCAGACAAAGCATTGACTAATATCCACCTGCTTTGGGGGCTAGGTTGGGTGAGTTTGTTGATCATGTCAGTCAGCTTTCAAGTTGTGCCTATGTTTCATGTTGCGCCCAACTTTAACAAACAAGTCATGAGGCTTATCCCTTTAGGGATATTTTTATCGTTATGCATACTTTTATTGATAGAAAAATCCGCATTGAACATTGAGCTAATCACCGGTGTCATTCTTGTTCTTCACTGCCTCTACGCCATAAATTTGCTCAGTATTTTACAAAAAAGAAAACGTAAAATTCCCGACACGAGTATTCAATTTTGGCAATTAGCGGCTTTTTCACTCTTCGTCATTAGCCTGCTTTTTTTCATACCTCAATCTATGCTACCCAACCTGCTTCAATCTCAATTCGCTTTGTTGCTCGGTACGGGCTACATATTCTTTTTTGCAACATCAATAATCTTGGCTATGTTGTTAAAAATTATGCCCTTTTTAAGTTACACCCACTTACAACAGCGATGTTTAATGAATTTTTCAGCAATGGCTTTTCTACCCAACATGCATGAATTTATCAGTAAACAACAAGGAAAACTGCTGTATGTTTTTCATCTCATCAGTTGCGGTCTGTTATTAACCACCCTTTGCTACCTTCCAATCTCAATCATCAGCCTGTTATTCGCGCTTTCTTTGCTTATTGAATTTTCTTGGCTGCTGTATTTGATGATAAAAACTTGCCTTATCTATAGAAAAAGCTATCAGAAAATCCTGACAGCTCGTTAGATCGAGTAGTTATTTTATTTGTTTTACGAAGAAAGGTTTCGCTCCATGGGCAAGTCACTTAAATACTGCACAAACTCCACTTCAAAGCCATCAGGGTCAAGAAAATAGACATTTTTTCTGTACGGCTCTTGTGCGCCCGGTTTGGCAATTTCAAAGCCTGCGCTCGTTAAGCGTTCAATCACCTGTTCAATATTACTCGTGACAAAAGCGAAATGCGCTAAGCCAAGCTGATGACCAGCCAAATCGCGATTTTCCCCTGTGCCGTTGTCGTTAAAGGTAATAAATTGATAATCGTCACCAAAATGCAGCCAATTTCGTTCTTTGCCTGACCACAACGCTTGCCCTTGGTCTCTTATTTTCCAATGAGGTAAAGCCGCTTGATAAAACTTAAGTGCTTGTTCAATGTTACTAACGACTAAATTGATGTGCTCTAACTGGATCATATTTTTTCCTTATCTCTTTTCGTGCCGATGGCTTATTTAAGTGTAGTGTTCTGTTTTATTTCTGCTGTGTTTTGACTATTTAGCTGCCATTGTTAAATTGAATAGTTGTAAGTATTTCGCTAAAAAAAAGTCAAAATTTATCCGTTTAATCACTTCATGGTTTTCAATGCTTTTCATGTTTTTTACTCCGATAACGAATGAAACGCCATGCTAAAACCTCAAGCTAAGTTGAGGTAAAGAGATTTTTTCACTAATATAAAAATAACGTGGAAAAATGAGTAAACACTATGTTGGAAGAAGCAAATTTAACGGTTGGGCAAGTCGCAAAAAGATGTGGCATCAAGGTGTCCACACTGCACTTTTATGAGAACAAAGGCTTGATCAAAAGCTTTCGCAATCAAGGAAATCAACGTCGCTACAAAAAAGAAATTCTACGTCGGGTATCTGTGATCAAAGCCGCTCAAAAAATGGGCATTAGCTTGCAAGAGATCAAACATGCTTTTGCAAGCTTGCCAAATAACCGCACACCCGATGCAAGTGATTGGCAACAATTAGCAAGCCACTGGCGTGATGACTTAAATAAACGCATTCATTATATGGAAAACTTGCGCGATTATTTAACGGGCTGTATTGGCTGTGGTTGTTTATCCATGAAAAAATGCCCGCTTTACAATAAAGAAGATAAATTGGCTGAACGGGGTGCTGGCCCTGTCATTTTAGAGCAAACCTTGACGGATTCTCCTGCTGATTAAAAAGCATAACGAGTAACGCTACACTCGTTTAGCCACATAATGACTATTGAGTTTTTGCCGTGGGCTTGCGAACTTGTTGCGAGCTTTTTGCGTACTTATCGTTATCATAAATATCCATCTACTTTCTTTACAACTCGCCTATCGCCACTTATTCTTAAATGAGTTCCTGTACAGCATCCACCTCTAGGAATCTCCATTGCAATCTAGTGTACTTATTGTAGATGACAGCAAAATTAATCTTCGCATCGTTGCTAAAATTATCGACGACCTTGGCTATAAAGTTCATGCGGCACAAAGCGGCTATGAAGCGCTAAAATTACTTACTCAAGTAAAACCTTGCGTTATTTTAATGGACATTAACATGCCAAATATGAGCGGTTTTGATTGCTGTCGACGGATCAAAAAATCAACCAGTAGAGCTAAAATTCCAATTATTTTTATGTCAGGGTCAAATGATCCTAAAGATATGAAAATGGCAGAAAGTATTGGGGCAAAAGCTTATTTAACTAAACCTTTAGATATAGGTAAAGTGAAGCAAGAAATTCAATTTAATATGCCGTGGGCCGACACGGAATAAAAAAGAGATAAGCTGACATACACTGCCTCCTTATCTCTTTTTAGCTCATAGTAAATTATACACGTCGTATAAAAGTCACTATAAAAGCGATTATTAAACTTGAATAAGCTCTAAATAGACCTTCAACAAGCACTAGATACTATAATCAACCACTTGATAACCTAACACTTCAAGTTGTGGTTTCAATGTTTTTGCATCGCCAACGACAACCATTAACATTTCCGCTAAATTTAAGTGTTTTTTCGCTAAAGCATTTATTTCATCTTTAGAGATTGTGCTGACAATTTCATTACGCGTGTTGACAAAATCTGGCGTTAAATCATGCTCTAAAATTTGCGCCAAAAATCCTAGTTTTGCTCGTGGTGTTTCATATTTCAATGCATCTTTTTGGTTAATAGCATTACGCATAAACGCTATTTCATCATCATTAATGCCATTATCTGCATAATTATCAATTTCTTTCACAAACTCAACAATAGCTTTATCTGTAACGTCTGCACGTACTTCAGCATAAGCAGTAAATGTGCCTGAGAATTTATCAGCACTAAAATATGAACCTGCGCCATAGGTATAACCTTTATCTTCACGCAAATTCAGGTTGATACGGCTATTAAACGCACCACCTAGAATAAAGTTCATCAAATAAGATTTATAATACTCACCAGTAATATCTTGAGTCATTGAGCGTTTACCAATGCGAATTGCTGATTGCGCTGATTCATCTTTATTAACCAGATAAATCACTCCTAATTTCGTTTCTGGCTGAGGTAATGACAAGGCTAAATCTCTGCCTTTGCCTTGCCAAGGCTTAAATATCGACAGACTTTTTAGCACCGCTTTTTGATTAAGATCGGAAACAACAATCACTTGGCTATCAAAAGGTTTAACTTGCTGATAATAGAAATTTTTAATATCTGACAACGCAATATTAGTGAGACTTTCTTGCGAACCACTTGCCGAGGTTGCAGCAATATTATCAGCTTGTAACAATTGACGATAAGCTGTCGATGCTAAATAACCCGCATCTTTTTTATTGTTGATGGCCCCTTGTATGGCGTTACTTTTATTACGATCGAATTCACTTTCAATAAACGCTGGTGACATTAATTTTTCATAAACCAGCGCCAATGTCGCATCAATATTTTTGGTTAATGCATTAATATTGACGTTTAAGTACTGATCACTCGCAGAAATATTTACCGAGCTGCCAAGTTTGTCTATGGCGTTACTCATTTCTTCCGCGCTGCGTTTTGTTGTCGACTCATTGAGTGTTCTCGCCAATAACATTACTAGTCCTGCTTTTTCTTTAGACTCAAAATAATGACCTGCAGGTATTTTTAATAAAATCGACGATGTTGGCGTTTCATTACTTTGTGTGCCAAGAATTTTCATACCATTAGCAAACGTTTCACGCCACATGCTTGGAACCTCAACGGCTTTATTCGCTGGCACGCTAGGTATTATACTGCGATCAAAATCATCTTTTGCTTGACGCACTTGTAAATCTTTCTCAGATGTTTGGCTAAGCTCAGCCGTTTTGCGTTTACCTGGCGTGAAATTATCTTGCGCTGCAATGAGAGCTAATTTGCCTTTAGGTACAATACTCATGATCACACCATGTTGATCTTTGATGTATTGTTTAAAAACGCGCATAACATCTTCTTTAGTGACGTTATTGTAACGAGCGATATCTTTAGCGATGTAATTAGGATCGCCTTTAAACGTTTGGTTAGCAGCTAACGTGCTTACTTTGCCTGAAACACTTTGTAAACCAAAAATAAAGCTCGCTTCCATATCCGCTTTAACTTTGAGTAAATCATCTTCTTCAACGCCGCGTTGCTCAAATTCAACGAGTGTATCGCGGATAATTTTTTCAATATCAGCCAAGCTTTTACCTGATGCAGGATGAGGAAGTGCGAGTAAATTAAATGTACACGCCAACTCAGCACAAGGATGACTTACCGATGCTTGTACAGCCAATTGGTTTTTCACTAAATTTTTATAGAGTAATGAGCTTTTACCGCCACCTAAAATGCTCGATAACACATCAAGCGGTGCTTCATCTTCATGACGAATTGACACGGTTGGATACGCCATATAAATCAGTGGTAAATGTACATTATCTTCCATTGAAATATAACGATCTTCTTCAATAGAAAATTGCGGTTTTTCTGGCATAGCCACTTCTGGACCACGTGGAATTGAACCAAAGTATTTCTTAATGAATGCCAGTGTTTGGGCTTCATTAATGTCACCACCTATGGTGATTGTTGCATTATTAGGGCCGTACCAACGTAAAAAAAATGCTTTTAAATCGTTCACATTAACGCGGTCTAAATCTTCAAGATAGCCGATGGTTTGCCAAGAATAAGGATGTCCAAGTGGATAAAGGGCTTCAGAAACACGCTCTCCCAACAAGCCGTAAGGACGATTATCATAACTTTCGCCACGCTCATTTTTAACCGTCTCGCGTTGCACTTCAAACTTTTCTTGGGTGACTGAATCAAGGAAAAATCCCATACGATCAGCTTCAAGCCACAACATTTTTTCTAACTGATTAGCGGGCACGGTTTGGTAATAGTTAGTACGATCGCTGTTAGTGGAACCGTTTAGTCGGCCACCTGCTTCAGTGACAATTTTAAAATGCTGCTCATCGCCAACATTTTCTGATCCTTGAAACATCATGTGTTCAAAAAAGTGAGCAAAACCAGATTTGCCCATCTCTTCTCGACCAGAGCCAACATGATAAGTGACATCAACATGCACTAAAGGATCTGAAGTATCTTTATGTAAAATGACCGTTAAGCCATTATC
>DAINNQ010000133.1:0-7123 GCA_036735825.1 Alteromonadaceae bacterium
GTTTTTTCCTCCTGTCCGGTCCCCGATATTCGTCGTCTTAACCGTTCCCTCACCCCGTTCTATTCCCCCTCTATTTCTCTCTTTCACTGTGATCGTTGTGTTTTTTTGTGTAGGTTAATCTGATTAAGAGCCAGGGAATGACGCTGAAAATGCAATATATGACACAAATTTTTTGACCTTACTGGTTTCTTCACAAAAGCGCGACATCTATCTGCGTAAGATATCTATCATCACTGAGGAGATATATTATGAAAAAAATTTTTACGGCTTTAGTAACCACGACTATCTTGTTATACACATTCGTATCAGCAAGTGCTGATGGTGCACCTAAAGCAGACTCGAGCCAAACCTCTAAAAAAGTCGCTATCTTAATTTCTGGTCACGGCAATGTTAATCCTGACTTATCCTATGATTTGGAAGAATTGGTACAAAGCTACCTTGTGTTTCATCGCAATGGCGTAAACATAGATATTGTCTCGCCACAGGGGGGAGCAGTACTTGTTAAAAACAATAAAGATGACTTACCTTTTGTTGCAAGTTTTAAAGAAAAAACGAACGGCTTGAATCAACTGGCTAATACGTTATCAGCGAAGCAAGCCAGCAAAAATCACTATGATGCACTATTTATTGTTGGTGGTGATGGTGCGGTATTTGACTTACCGTTTGACAAAGCTACACAACAGTGGATCACGTCCTTTGCACAAGCAAGCACTCCTATCGCTGCAGTATGTCATGGTCCTGCAGCACTTATTGATATCAAGCTTAACGATGGTAACTATTTTGTCGCGGATAAATTTGTTAATAGCTTTACGGCTGTCGAAGACTACGCGTTTAAAAAGGAAAATATTGATAAATACCCGGTTCTCGTGCAACACGAGCTTGAAAAACGAGGGGCAAAGTTCGTATCTAACAGCCCGATGTTGCCGTTTGTACAGCGTGATGGCAATTTAATTACTGCACAAAACCCAACATCAGTTGCCAAAGCCGCGGAAGCATTATTGATTCAGTTAGGCATGACACCTGTTGATCGCAAAGCATTTAAAGATGAAGCGACAATGGAGCTTATCGCAAAAGCACGTTACATGGGAGTCTCGCAAATTGATATTGCGATGAACAAATCGTCAGAAGACTATGACATGATGTATCTAGCGTTATACGGCTTATACGCATACAACCTAGCAGAAACTGAGCAAGATAAGGCAGTTGAATTACAACTAATGGAAAAGGTTGGAGAGTACTTCAAGCACCCGCAATATTCGATACACATGATTAAAACCTACCTAGAAATGGGTAATAAGATAAAAGCACAGCAATACCTGGAGCATGCTCAGCAACAATATAAAGGCTTTACCTTACCTGAAGCGCTTATTCAGAAACTAGGTAGTTAGTTTGGGAGTTGTTGTTTTAACATAAAGCAGACGCTTTAGGGCGTTTGCTTTTTTTGAACTTTCCAGATTGTCAGCATTGCCCTAGAGGTTTGTTAAATTGTAGCAAAATGTTAATCACTTATTTATTTTTATAACTTAAATAATATAAAATTCCAAAATACTAGAAATATGGATTTGATGTTGTGTATATACCAAAAAATTTGAATGTAGAAGATGAAAAAGTTATTACGGACTTTATAGGTAAATATGCTTTTGGTTTGCTGATATCACCGGCATTAGAAGCGACTCACTTACCTTTAGTGTTTAAGTCGGCTAAGGAGGGCAAAGGCTTGCTTTATGGACATTTTGCTAAAGCAAATAGCCATTGGAAATCTTTGGCGGGTGAACGTGGACTTGTGGTATTTAATGGGCCACACTCTTATATTTCACCCACTTGGTATGCCAATAAGCCTGCAGTACCCACATGGAATTACGTAGCAGTACATTGCTACGGTAAGGTAGAGCTACTAAGTGAAGAAGAAACGGTTAAGTCAATGGATGAATTGGTAGAAAAATATGAACCTCAACTCATTCAAAATCAAGATGTTATGCCGTTGGAGTATAAAGAAAAGCTGGGGCGTGCAGTGGTGGGCTTTAAGGTGATACTTGATAATATTCAAGCAAAAGAAAAGCTTGGTCAGCATAAAAAAACTGAGGATCAACTAGGGATCTTTACAGCACTGGCTAGTAGTGAACAACCTGATGCAAAATTACTTGCTGATTATATGAAAAACCGTGAAGTCGGTATCGGACAGTAAATAGGCATTGAATAGCCAATAGTGCTGTAGCTAATGGAGGAGTAAAAAGGTGTTTATTCGAGCAAAAGATTTTAAAGCCAATAAGGCGTGGGGTGCTGCACTTATTGCCAATATGGATGGTATTACAACGAGACTGCATTGGACAGATAAGCCATACAAGTGGCATATCAATGACGGCGAAGAAGTATTTGTTGTGCTAGATGGTCGTGTTGATATGCATTACAAAGAAAATGGTCAAATAAATAGTTATTTGATGGAAGCCGGTGACATATTTTTTGCAGCAACAGGAACAGAGCATGTTGCTCACCCTGTGGGCGAAGCAAGAATTCTTGTGATTGAAAAGGAAGACAGTGTTTAGTGCATTAACTATCACGCAATACGTCAACTTAAAATACCGCTCAGTTAATGAACAGAGGACAGGTAATGAGCCAATTATTAAAATTACTGGGAGCATTGACGTTTTTACTAACGTCAAACACATTGAGCGCTGCAGAGTGCAATGAGACGTGTCAGTTAGAGCAGGTTAACGCTTACTTTGCTGCCCTAGATAGAGTCTCTAAGAAAGACTCAACTGTTAACGATATAGACAACCTTTTGGCGCTAACTCATGACGATGTAAAGTATATTCACTTAGATTATCAAGCAAATTTCACCAAGGATGCTTGGCGCAAGGCGTTTTTGAGAAACCTTGAATTAGGTCGATATCAAAAAACTGAAAAAAATCAAATACGCATCTTGCGTTCTATACCGGGCAAAAAACATGTTGCTATTGAATACTCTCATGGTGTTATTAAGCAAGATGGTCAATGGAAAAAGACGGATAATTATTTGGCAATTTTTGGTTTTACTGATGGTCAAATATTTCTCATCAAAGAGCTGTGGTAAATCTTCATATCAAGCTAATAAATAAAGGACAAACTTAAGGTGGTATTTGCGGCTGAATAGCTGACTTTAACCAATTGCACTTTCCCTATTATTAGGGCTAGTTTGCAATCGAGTTCTGCCACACTAGAATAGTATGAATAACACAAAAGTAGTTGCGGTCAGTGGAGCATCTGGCGCAGGAAAAACCACCATTGTTAAACAACTAGCTAATGAGTTTGATTGCCCATTTTTACTTTTTGATGATCACACTGATAAAAATACATATCCTCAAAATATGAAAAACTGGCTAAAAAATGGGGCAAACGTTTCTCTAATTAAAACGCCAATATTTGTCACTTCATTGGAAAACTTAATTTCAAAAAATAGCAGTCGTTATATTTTTATTGAAGAGCCATTTGGTAAAGAGCGTGACTCTATGTCGTCTTTAATCGATTACGTTGTTTTGTTAGATCAACCTATGGAATTGTGTTTAGCCCGGATTATCAGAAGACACACAGAGAACCCGAGTGAAGATTCAATAAATTCAATATCAAATTACTTAAATAAATACGCAGAATACTTTAGAGAAATCTACGTAGAAGCTACAAACCAAGTTAGAAGAAACTCGGATTTAATATTTCAAGATGTAGTTTCAATTAAAGACACAACCAATTATATTAGTAACTGGTTGAAAAGTAATGCAAACTAACAAGGCATTCAAATGGACTTTTAACAGTTGGCTGTTTTCACTCCGTTCAACATTTTAGCCAACAATTAAAAGCCGTTTAATTGGCTGATAGCCTACGGAGATATAAATTAAAACAGTGGACATTAAAATAAATAATGAAAAACCAACGCCAGAAGAGTTTTCTGACCTGCGCGCCAACGTTGGTTGGAAAAATACCAATTTAAAAGTTATATCTGTTGGTTTAGAACAATCTTTGTTTCATGTCACAGCGCGCATAGACTCAAAACTTATCGGCATGGGGCGAGTAGTCGGTGATGGTGCTATGTTTTTCTATGTCCAAGATGTCGTCGTAGCACCAAACTGCCAAGGAAAAGGTATTGGTAGTTTGCTAATGGAGCAAATCGAAAATTATCTTTCAAAAAATGCTACTAAAGGTTCAACTATTGGGCTGTTATCAGCGCAAGGTAGGGAACCTTTTTATTCTCGCTACGGTTACGTACAAAGAACAGGTACGCCTTTAGGCTACGGTATGTGTAAATTCGTCTAGGCTACAAACTGTTTAGTGAAATATGGGAAGTCCACTATTCTTCAATGAAGTAGTGACAATAAGTAACCGATCATTATATATTTCCATGATTCTAGAAGTTTTGTTGACAGGATGATAAATAACCCATAAACTTCGCTCCATGAAAATAGATAAAGCGGCAGCCCAACTAGTTGAATTGGGTCATGTAACGCGATTAGAGATATATCGCATATTGGTTAAAGCAGGTCATGCAGGCTTGCCGGTATCTGCTATTCAAGAACGGCTTTCTGTGCCAGCATCTACCTTATCGCATCATATCTCTAGGCTAGTTCGAGTGGGATTGGTGTCGCAAACACGAGAAGGGCGTGTGTTACGTTGTAATGCACAGTATCAAGAGTTAAATAGTTTAATTGCTTTCCTTTCAGAAGAGTGCTGTTCAGGTAGCGATTAGTTTTTTTTTGTTTTTTTATTCGAACATTCTAGAAATATAGAAATAGGTATTGTTATGTCATTATCAACACAAACTGAAAAGGCGTTAAGCTTTTTCATTAGTACCATAGCGGAGCTGGCAATTTTATTTGTCTTAGTCAGCTTTATTGTCAGTATCGTCAATTACTACTTACCTAGTGATAAGGTGAAGCAGTTATTGTCGGGAAATAAAGGTTATACAACGGCCATATCTTTGGGGGCGTTAACCCCATTTTGTAGTTGCTCGACTATTCCTATGCTGATTGGTTTGTTAAAAGCCAGAGCCCAATTTGGACCAGTGATGGCATTTTTGTTTACTTCGCCATTGCTTAATCCATTTATTGTTAGCTTATTTTGGATCACCTTTGGCGCCAAAATTACCTTATTGTACTCTTTCTTTGCTATAGCTATGGCGGCTATTGCTGGTTATCTGCTGCAACATTTTCGATTTGAACAATACATTAAACAAGATGTGTTTGAAGAAAAGAACTCATGCACATCATCATCTTGCAGTGACAATGAACCTGAACAAGCGCGTAATACTCAACCAGTTTCTTGTTGTGGCACCAAGTCGCAAGTGCAAAAAATTAGTGTGATTAATGAACTGGGTAAAGAGACGTTGTCACAATTAAAAATCATGCTGCCTTATATGCTACTTGGTGTAGCCGTTGGCGCAGTACTGCATGGTTTTGTGCCTACAGAATTTTTTTCTGAAATGTCTAATTTCAGTATTTTTATACTGATTCCTTTGTCAGCCATCATCGGTGTGTTTCTCTATGTGAGAGCATCAACCATGTTGCCCATCGCTGCTTCGTTAGTAGGTAAAGGCATGAGTATTGGATCGGTAATGTCACTAACAATCGCAGGTGCCGGTGCCAGTTTGCCAGAAATGATCATGTTAAAACGTTTGTTCCACTGGCAACTATTGGCTGCCTTTATCACAACGGTGTTTGTTACAGCATGTGTTAGTGGTTTTGCCATTGAGTTATTGGTTTAGGAGTAAAAATAATGCGAATTAATAGTGAATTTTATGGTGGCGCGATTGAGATTATTGAAGCTGATCGTGCAAATAATATCCAAGTGAATATACCCAAAGATAATAAAGCATGTACTAGGCAGTGGTTTTACTTTGCGGTAGAAACCAATCAACCGGAGGCCCATTATATTGATGTAAAGAATGCGGGCGATGTTACCTTCTCAAATGCGTGGCAGGGCTATAAAGTTTTTGCTTCATATGACAATCAACACTGGTTCACATTACCAACTCAGTTTGATGGGCAATCTCTTACCTTTGGACATGAGTCGACATCAACTAAAACCTATTATGCCTATTTTGTGCCTTACTCGCTTGAGAGACAAACCTCGCTTGAAGCGGAACTGGTAAATCATCAGGATATTAACATTGATGCAATTACGACGACTGCAAATGGTAATCGTGTAAACCTTCTCTCTATTGGTGAGATAAATCCAGATAAAAAGAATGTATGGATAATCGCTAGACAACATCCAGGTGAAAGTATGGCGCAGTGGGTTGTAGAGGGAATTGTTAGATCACTTTCTGACGTTGAGCATTTTGACGCGCTTTTGAAACAAGTTAACTTGTATGTAGTGATGAACATGAATCCCGATGGCAGTCAGATTGGTAACCATAGAACCAATGCAGTTGGTCAGAACCTAAATCGCTGTTGGTCTGCGCCAAGCATGGAAAGCTGCCCTGAAGTTTATGCCGTACAACAAGCGATGAAAAAGCGAGGCGTTGACTTTTTTATTGATATACATGGTGACGAGACTATTCCATATAACTTTATGATGACTTATGGCAACGAGATTGAAGGTAACAAATTCAAGCAATTACTGGCGGAAAAAGAACCACGCTTTCAATTGAAATATGATTACGCTACTTATAACAACTCTTGTAGCAGCAGCTGTGGGCCGGCGACGTGTGGCAGTGGTCAAACAGCGACAAGCTATGTAGCACAACACTTTGATGCAACCTCATTATTATTGGAAGCGTCATTTAAACCGTTAGAAAATCGTCCGAGCAGTGAAGTTTGGGAGAAGCAATCTTGCATTGCGTTAGGGCATAGTATTGCTAAAAGTTTAAGTGAGTTTTTACCTGTCCAAATAGGTGTTAAAACTTAAAACCAAGAAGCTGAAAAAGATAGGAAGGCAAATACATCTTGCTGTGGAGTCGTTTAAATGCGTTGGTTACGACAAAAGCCTCACAAACGATTTGCTAGCATGCCATTTTAGCGGCAATTAATCGACATAGTTAGTTACCTGTTTCCGCTAGCGGTATTGATTTTTACACGGGGTTATTATGAAGATATTTTATTGGCTAGTTTGTATAGGGTTTTATTGCTCAACATTTTCCATTAGTTTTTTCGTGAAC
>DAINNQ010000134.1:0-7115 GCA_036735825.1 Alteromonadaceae bacterium
CGCTTATTTATTTCAGCGGTATCAATGTCAAAATGAATCACTTTAGCGTTCGGGGCAAACTCAACTAACTTACCTGTTACTCGGTCATCAAATCTTGCACCAACCGCAATCAATAAATCACATTCTTGCACCGCTAAATTTGATGCTTTTGTGCCGTGCATACCCAACATACCAAGATAATTTTCATCGTCAGGATGAATCGCCCCCAAACCTTTTAAGGTTGAAACACTCGGTATTTTCGTGGTGTTGATAAAGGCTCTCAACTCATCAACGGCATTGGCCATTCCTACGCCACCACCAACATATAAAATTGGCTTTTTGGCCTTACTTAACATGGCAATGGCAGAACCAACATTGGCTGGCGGTAAGTCAACTTTGTTCGCTAAACGAGAAACAACAGGGTGCGAACTGATGACTTCGGCAATTTGCACATCTTTTGGAATATCAACAAGTACAGGTCCTTGGCGTCCTTCAAGAGCAATGGCGAATGCTTCGTGCAGTACTTTTTCTAAATCGTTCACATCGGTGACTTGAAATGAATGTTTTGTACAGGCGAGTGATAAACCAAACACATCAATTTCTTGGAAAGCGTCTGAGCCCATTGCCGCTGTTGGCACTTGACCAGTAATGGCGACTACAGGAATTGAGTCAGCAAGGGCGTCAGCTAAACCAGTGATCAAGTTAGTTGCACCTGGGCCTGACGTTGCCATACAAACCCCGACTTTACCTGACGCACGGGCATACCCGACTGCAGAAAATGCGGCTCCTTGCTCATGGCGGCAAAGAAAATGATTAACGTCACTATCATAAAGTGCATCATAAATCGGCATTATCGCGCCACCAGGGTAACCAAAAATATCTGTAACGCCATGTTGTTTCATAACGTCAAATAAGAGTGATCCGCCAGTGTGTTTCTTTTCGTTAGTCATTGTATTTGTTAGTTTTCCAAGCCACTTTGCTGAACAAATTGAAAAACATTCTCCTTTTGTTGGTAACCTTTACGTTTAAGTTACTTAATCATTAAACGAAAAACCCCTCGGTCCTTTCGGAGCGAGGGGTTTGTATATTTTCTCAGAGTTTTCTTTAGCTCAACAAACAACCTCGCGACGATTTAATAATCACCACGACGAGAATGTTAATAATCACTAAGCTAACTTTTTGCATTTTTATTTAAAAACTCTGAATTTTTATAAAATTTGATTGGCTAAACTTCAGCCTTATTAAATTAGTACCATAGCTCTAATTCGCAGTGCAAGCTTTTTTATTAGCGTTTTTTTAAGTAAGTTAATTTTTTTAGTTATAACGAAAGTTAATCAATTCAAGATTACTAAGACTGAGTTGGTCTTTGATGTTTATTCGCAAATCTAAAAGTTTGTAACTACACTTGAAAAATCAAGGACAAATTTAAAAATGGAATTTTTATGTCGCTAGCCAGCGTATTTTCTAGAGCAAGAATTGGTTTAGATTCACCGCTTGTTTCAGTTGAAGTTCATTTAGCGAATGGCTTGCCCGCTTTTAATATTGTCGGTTTACCCGAAACTTCTGTGCGGGAGTCCAAAGATCGTGTACGCAGCGCCATCATCAATTGTGGTTATGAGTTTCCCGCCAAACGTATCACCATCAACTTAGCCCCTGCAGACCTCCCAAAAGAAGGTGGAAGGTTTGATTTACCCATTGCTATTGGTATTTTAGCCGCCTCGCAGCAGATACCCGCTGAAGAATTATCACACTATGAATTTGCTGGAGAATTGGCTTTGTCAGGTGAATTGCGACCCGTGATCGGGGAAATCCCTATGGCAATGGCATGTGCTCAAAGTAATCGTACATTAGTGATCCCACAAGAAAATGCTGAGCAAGCAAGCTGGGTTAGTAACGCTAAAATTTTCGCGATTCGCCATTTAACAGAGCTTTACCCGCACTTGTTAAAACAGCAGTCTTTGCCGTTAGTGCAGCGAACTGCCGAGCAAGAACAACACATCACTCAACAGCAAGATATGGCCGATGTTGTTGGACAGCCGCTTGCAAAACGGGCGTTAGAACTTGCTGCGTGTGGCGGCCATAATTTATTGTTTATCGGGCCACCAGGAACAGGGAAAACCATGCTAGCAAGCAGGTTACCTGGTATTTTACCGAGAATGACCGAAGCAGAAGCGCTCGAAGTCGCCGCCATTCAATCAATCAGCCATCAAAGTATTAGCGCGCAATCATGGTTAACGCGACCTTTTCGTGCACCGCATCACACTGCTTCTTCTGCTGCCTTGGTTGGTGGCGGTAGCCAACCCAAACCAGGTGAAATTTCACTAGCTCATCATGGCGTTTTATTTCTTGATGAATTACCCGAGTTTGAACGCAAAGTGCTTGATGTTTTACGAGAGCCGATGGAATCGGGTGAAGTGACGATTTCACGAGCAATGCACAAACAAACATACCCAGCTCAATTTCAATTAGTTGCGGCCATGAACCCCAGCCCGACGGGATTTTACAATGACAAACGTAGTTCACCAGAGCAAGTGCTGAGGTATCTTAATCGCTTATCTGGACCTTTTTTGGATCGTATTGATATTCAAATTGAGGTTGCGCGTTTACCAAAGGGGATGTGGAGTCAGCATGTTGAAGCGGGTGAAACGAGCGCACAAATTCGATGTCGAGTACAAAAATGTCGTACCTTACAATTACAGCGTCAGGGAAAAGCGAATGCTCATCTCGCCAGTGCTGAGATCCGCCAGTTTTGCCAACTAAGCGCTGATGACAATGAATTTTTAGAGTTAGCCGTTGAGAAATTAGGATTGTCGACGCGTGCCCATCATAAAATTTTGAAAATCGCGCGAACATTGGCAGACATTGAAGAAGAGCCTGATATTTTGCATAAACACTTAATTGAGGCGTTATCTTATCGGGCGATGGACAGAATCTTGCGTCATTTAACCGATGCCGTGTCAGTGTAATTTTCGCTTGTTATTCTTCTGAACTTATCGCGGATAAAAATGCCTGAATTAATGTTTGCTCACGATTTTGATTTAAACAACAAATCCCTAATTCAAAAGGGGCTATTTCTCCAACGTTACTGAGGTATTGCACGCGATCTTTGACGGGACTGTTCTCAACTACTACTTTTGGTGAAATACCAACGCCGCACCCTAAAGCAACCATACTGACTAGCGCTTCATGACCTGAAACCGTGGCGTAAATATTGGGTTTACCTTGCTGACGACGGCGATACCAATAGTCAAATCGCTTTCTGGCAACACCATGCTCAGGCAAAATCATTGGCACTTGGCTCCAAGAAAATCCTTTTTGTTTGATAATTTGCTGCACTTGGCAGGTCATAGTTGGCGCTATCACCGCGAGCGGAATTTGCGCCAAATGTTGAAAATAAAAAAGCCGCGATAAATTTTCAGGCTTTACCGCAATGGCCAGATCAACCGCCTGTAGCTGAACTTGCTCGAACGCATCGGCTGCGTCACCTGTGGTGAGAACAATCTCAACTAATGGATGCTGTTTCCTGAAACTTTCCAGCAAGGGCGGTAAGTGACTGTAAGCGGCTGTTACTGAACAAAAAATATGAAGCTTGCCCTGTAGTTGTGCTTGTTTTTGGTTAAGCGAAATTTGTAATAACTGCCATTGTTCAAGTTGTTGCTCGGCGTATTGCTGAAATTGTTTTCCTGCTTCTGTCAGCACCACAGTGCGATTATCACGGTGAAGTATGGCGCAACCAAGTTCGCTTTCTAATCGTTGAATTGCACGACTGAGCGTTGAAGCACTCACATGGTTTGCTTCTGCCGTTTTACCAAAATGTAATGTTTGCGCTAAATGCGTAAACATTTTTAATGATTTTTGATCCATGGTTGAGCGCTCATTGTTCGATGAAAAATTGTTATTGTTGCAAAATATGCAACGTGATAATGCAAATATATCATTTTAAGCAATGTAAGTCTTGCGCTATGATGCCCACAAGTCAGAAAAGCTGACAACAACATTTAAGCTGTGGGTGAGTCCGGCAGCTAAGGAAAGTGAAAAGATTATGAGCAATTATTTTAATACCTTAAGTTTGCGCGAAAAATTAGCCCAATTAGGCAAATGTCGTTTTATGAAACGTGAAGAATTCAGCGATGGCTGTAACTTCATCAAAGATTGGAACATCGTGATTGTTGGCTGTGGTGCTCAAGGTTTAAACCAAGGTTTAAACATGCGTGATTCTGGTTTGAATATTTCTTATGCTTTACGTGAAGCGGCGATTGCTGAAAAACGTCAATCTTGGCAGTGGGCTACTGAAAACGGTTTTACCGTTGGTACTTACGAAGAGTTAATTCCTCAAGCTGACTTAGTTTTAAACTTAACGCCTGATAAGCAACACACTTCGGCAGTAACGGCAGTTATGCCACACATGAAGCAAGGTTCAACATTAGCTTACTCACATGGTTTCAACATTGTTGAAGAAGGTATGCAAATTCGTTCAGACATCACGGTTGTTATGGTTGCACCTAAGTGTCCTGGTACGGAAGTACGTGAAGAATACAAACGTGGATTTGGTGTACCAACATTAATTGCTGTTCACCCTGAAAACGATCCACAAGGTAACGGTTTAGCCATTGCTAAAGCGTATGCTTCGGCAACAGGTGGTGATCGTGCTGGTGTTTTAGAGTCATCTTTTATTGCTGAAGTTAAGTCTGACTTAATGGGTGAGCAAACTATTTTATGTGGCATGTTGCAAACTGCTGCGGTACTTGGTCACAAGCAATTAGTGGCGCAAGGCATTGATGCGGCCTACGCACGTAAATTATTACAGTATGGTATTGAAACTGTCACTGAAGGCTTGAAGCATGGTGGTATCACTAACATGATGGATCGCTTATCAAACCCTGCAAAAATTAAAGCGTTTGATATGTCTGAAGAATTAAAAGTGATTTTACGTCCGTTATTTGAAAAGCATATGGACGATATTATCGAAGGTCGTTTTTCTGCCACTATGATGGAAGATTGGGCGAACGATGATGCTAATTTATTGAAATGGCGTGAAGAAACGGCTGAATCATCTTTTGAAAAAGCCGCTGATTGTGAAGTTAAAATCACAGAGCAAGAATACTACGACAAAGGCATTTTCGTTGTCGCTATGGTGAAAGCAGGCGTTGAATTAGCGTTCGAATCTATGGTTGCTGCTGGCATTATTGAAGAATCAGCTTACTACGAGTCATTACACGAAACGCCATTGATTGCTAACTGTATCGCCCGTAACAAGTTATACGAAATGAACGTGGTTATTTCTGATACTGCGGAATACGGTAACTACTTATTCACGCACGCTGCGCAACCATTATTGGCTGACTTTGCAAGCAAGTTAACACTTGAAGAATTAGGCGAAGGCTTAAAAACTTCATCAAATGGCGTAGATAACGTGCGTTTAATTGAAGTGAATGAAGCGATTCGTAGTCATGAAGTAGAAAAAGTAGGTAAAAAACTACGTGGTTACATGACTGATATGAAACGTATTGTTGAGTCGAACCTTTAATTAGCTTGATTGATAAATAACCCTCGACCTAATCTTCTCTATTTTATTAGATAATGGGTTAGGTCAAAGACCGATATTAGTATTCTCTCTGGAGCTGATATCGGTTTTTTATTGGCAAAAATTTAAAAGTACAGGAGCTTTAATATGTCTCAATTGACAAATGTGACGGTAGATATTGCCGCCAATATCTATTTTGATGGTAATGTCACAAGTCGTAAAATTACCTTTGCTGATGGTTCAGTGAAAACCCTCGGCATTATGATGCCTGGCGAATATACCTTTGGCACTGAGGCAGCTGAGTTGATGGAGATCACTGCTGGTCATGTTGCAATTCTTTTAGCGAACAGTGATCAGTGGCTTGAAGTTAAAGGCGGTGAGTCATTTAATGTCGAAGCAAATTCAAGCTTTCAAATCAAAGTTAATGAACTTACTGATTATTGCTGTTCGTACCTTTAATGGTTAATGGTTAATGGTTAATGGTTAATTGCTTTTACTGAGAATGTTATCTAGCCATAACGCTATGTCATGCGAAAGAAACTTTTTGGCATTTAACAAGGATTGCCCTTGGCGAATGCCTTTAAACGTTTGTAACGTTGAGGCATTGTCGCCATTCCATTGAAACAGCTCTTTACTGGTTTGATAGGTATTGGCGTGATGGGCTGATGTAATAAAGAGCGCTGGAATGTCGATTAAATTCTTATAGTATTCTTTTTCCATATAATTAAGTATCGGTGTCAGCATAACAAAGCTATTAATTCGCATTTTCTGTGCTAAAAATATGGCTTGTGGCGCTGTACAACCTGCCGCGACTACCGCGACATTATTAGTTTTTTCAATTTTTGTTCTTAAATAGTTGTAGGCAGTTAGAATATCGCCTTGCCAAAAAGAAGATAAGCGCGCTAATTCAGCACGGTAGGTATTGATGTCTTTCGAGTTTCGCTTGATTTGTAAATGAGAAAATTCATTGGAAGTACTCGCCCCAAATCCTCGTAAATCTAAAGCGAGTGCATGCACACCGTACTTAGAAAGTTGTTCAGCTAATATTTCATAATCGCTACTGTCATGATCGCAATCATGAAGCAGTAATACCGCTGATGAGTCTGAACGTCCTGCATAATATCTGGCTGACAGCATAAAATTGTCATCTGCATTAAATTTTAACTGGTTGATTGAGTCTTTTTCTTGCGCTTGAGCGGACGTTTCTTCTTCTATATCAACCGCCTGTTGAGCTTGAGTGAAATATTGAGGACCTAAAAATAGACAAAATATCGCTATTTTGAATGGCTGACAGCAAATAGTGGATAATAGTCTCTTCAAACGTTTTTCCTAATCGTTTCTACTAGGGCCTGTTGCTCTTTCGAGATTATTTTTGCAGCAGTTTGTTGGGTATTTATACAAGGCAGAGCCTTTGTCATGTGGTTGTTCCACATAAAAAGGTGATAACGCCGTAAAAATGACCAACAAACGCTGTCCGAAGGATTCGGCTAAAAGCGTTTTACTCTTTGTTGAGCAGTATTTGCTTAGAATGACTAGGCTACACACTACTCGCCGCGATTAAAACGCTTTTATCTCGAACAAAATTTAACCGCGAAAGATCAACAGACCCTAA
>DAINNQ010000135.1:0-6977 GCA_036735825.1 Alteromonadaceae bacterium
CCCCAAAACAACATCAGGTTTAACACGACGAATAATAGCCATTGACTGCATAACTGACTGCAATAATTTAAATGGCAGTTTCAACCACGCTTGCCAATTTTTATTGCGTAAACCGGCAATATTAATAAATGAGATTTCAAAGCCATGTTGCGGCACTAAATCAGCTTCCATGCGCTTTGCAGTACCCAACCAATGTATATCCCAACCTTGAGTTTTTAAATACTCAGCTACCGCAATACCTGGGAAAATATGCCCACCAGTACCACCTGCCATGACTAGCAAAGTTGGACGTTTCACTGAAGATTCGCTCATTTTCGTCCTCCTTTTTTACCGTGGCTTGATGTCGCTTGAATACTTTGCAGACGAATTTCATGATCAATGCGCATTAATATAGCGACAGCAACACTCATAATGATCATTGAACTACCACCTGAGCTTATCAACGGCATAGTTAAGCCTTTAGTGGGTACGATGCCAGCACTTGCGCCAACGTTTACAGCGGTTTGAAAGCTAAACCAAATACCAATAGCTAGCGCAAAAAAACCTTCAAAATATTTTTCTTTTTGAACCGCTTTTTGTCCAAGCATCAAAGCTTTACAGACAAAAATCATACTGAGCGTTAAAACAACACTTACTCCGACAAAACCAAACTCTTCTGCCAAAATTGCCATGACGAAATCGGTATGAGCTTCTGGTAAATATTCTAATTTTTGAATGCTATTTCCTAAACCTTGACCGAAAACCTCGCCTCGACCATACGCCATTAATGATTGAGTTAATTGATAGCCACTACCAAAAGGGTCTGCCCATGGATCTAAAAAGCCGGTTACACGCGCCCACCGGTAAGGCGAAAAATAAGCTAAGGCGCCAATGGCAGCAAGGCCTACAGCAGCAATACTCGCGAACTGCCAAAGTTTCGCACCAGCAAGAAAAAGCAAGCCAAAGGTTGTCACGAACATCACGATAACTGTGCCTAAATCAGGTTGAAAAAGCAGTAAACTCGCTAATGCACCAAAAACAACTAACGGCTTAATAAAGCCTTTGACGTTTTCCATTACTTCTTCACGACGGCGCACCATATAAGCAGCGAGATAACAGAAAAAATATAATTTTGCAGGCTCAGCCGCTTGAATAGTGATAGGGCCGATTACAATCCAGCGTGTTGAACCATTCACTGTGCGACCGATCAGTAAAACAAGCACCAATAACATCAAACTGGCAATCAGTAATTGCCCACTATGCTGATGCCAACGCGTCATTGGGATCTGCAATACCACAGCAGAAATACCAATGCTTAAAACAATGTAAATGCTGTGACGAATAAAAAAATGAAAAGGATTATTAAATAAGCGCTCAGCAACGGGCATTGATGAACTCATCACCATAACCAAACCAATGGCATACATGGCAAACGCTAACATTAAATAGGTTCTGTCAAATGTACGAACAGAAGAAGGTTCTACCATCATCCACTGTGGTATTTTCGGCAAACTAAGTGTTGGAGACAATATCGACATTAACTTGCCTCCTGCAATGCGAGCACAGCATCAGTAAACACTTGGCCGCGTTCTGCAAAATTCGTAAACATATCAAGACTGGCGCAAGCTGGCGATAATAAAACAATATCGCCACTTTTTGCTAATTCATTGGCTTGCTTAACCGCTGTCGGTAAATCAGCCACTTGTTTGCTGTGCTGACACAAAGCCGAAATTAAATGACCGTCTTTACCTATGGTAAATACATAGCCGACATGCTTTGAAAGTACTTCTTGTAATGGTGAGAAATCGGCGCCTTTACCGTCTCCGCCAGCCACTAATATCAGTTTATTTTCTCTTGAAAGAGTCGGAGCTAACCCGTTAATAGCCGCTAACGCTGCACCAACATTGGTCGCTTTAGAATCATTTATCCAATGAATATTATCTTTTGTTTCAATACGTTGACAACGATGAGGCAAACCAGAAAAACTGCTAAATTGCTTGAGCATTTCTGCAATCGACCAACCTGCGGCATAACCTAGAGCAAGCACAGCTAAATAATTAAGCGCATTGTGCATACCAGCAAGCGGTAATTCATGTACTTTTACTAACGGTTCTTGACCAAACGACAAAAACAGTTGCTCACCTTGGCTGAGCAAACCAAAATTTCCTGGCAACGCTTGATCACTGCCAAACGAAATAATGTGCTTATTTGCCAGTGCTGGGCTTTCAGAAGCTGATTTTTCTTGAACACTGTCTCCCAAGGTAGAAAAGCTAAGTAAATCATCTCGGTTGATAACAGCGACATGACATTGAGCATAAACTTTTTGCTTAATGGCACTGTAATTAGCGATAGATTTGTGACGGTCAAGGTGATCGTCACTGACATTTAAAACGGTAGCCGCAACAGCAGACATACTGGTTAACGTTTCTAATTGAAAGCTGGATAATTCCAATACATAACAATCCACTTCATCGGCAAGTTGATCTAAAACAGGCTCACCGATATTGCCACCTAAACTGACATTAAGTCCTAATCCCTGACCAACGTGGGCTAATAACGAAACGACTGTTGATTTACCATTTGATCCCGTCACGGCGATCATCGGTTTATCCGTTAATTGGCAAAATAACTCAACATCACCAAGCAAAACGCACTGCGGGCTTATTAGAGCGCTTATATTTTCTTCGTCTAAATCAATGCCTGGGCTGGCAAAAATCACTTCTGCTTGGCTGATTATTGACTCATCCCATTGCCCTAAAACTAACTTATTGGCTGGAAATTGTTGACTAAACTCGGCGGAGTTAATTGGGTTAACTCGACTGTCATTTACAATACATGAGAGTTGATGCTTAGCTAAAAAACGCACGCACGACATGCCTGTTAGGCCTGCACCTAACACCACTATGCGTTTATTTTTCAACTTAACGAGCACTTGCTCTAACATCTTACTCATTTTACTTTTATTTAAACCTTGTTAATTAACCTGTAATTTTTCTAACGTAATTTAAGCGTGGCTAAGCCAATCAGGACTAACACTAAAGAAATGATCCAGAAACGTACGATAACGCGCGGCTCTGGCCAGCCTTTTAATTCGTAATGATGGTGAATAGGCGCCATTCTGAAAATGCGTTGGCCACGTAATTTGTATGAACCCACCTGCAAAATAACGGAAACTGTTTCCATCACGAAAACACCGCCCATAATAAATAATACCAATTCTTGTCTAACTAATACTGCAATAACCCCTAACGCTGCACCCAACGCTAATGAGCCAACATCGCCCATAAACACTAACGCGGGGTAAGTGTTAAACCACAAAAATCCGATACCTGCGCCAACGATCGCCGTGCAAACAACAACGAGTTCACTGGTCATGGCAATATGTGGAATATTTAAATACGCTGAAAAATTAACGTTTCCTGTGACATAAGCGAAAACAGCAAACGCCCCTGCGACCATAATGGTTGGCACTATTGCTAATCCGTCTAATCCGTCGGTGAGGTTGACCGCATTGCTGGTACCAACAATGACAAAATACGCCATGACGATATAAAAAATGCCGAGCTGAGGTAAAATGTCTTTCACAAACGGAATAATTAAACCTGTTTCTTCTGGACCTTTAGCGATATAGAAAAGAAAAATAGCGGTTGCAAAACCAATAATCGTTTGCCAAAAATACTTCCATCTTGCAATTAGCCCGTTAGGGTCTTTGCGGATAACTTTGCGATAATCATCAACAAAACCGATAATGCCAAAACTCACCACCACAAACAGCACCACCCACACATAAGTGTTGGTTAAATCGCCCCACAATAAAACACTAAAAACGATCGACGCTAAAATAAGAATACCGCCCATGGTTGGCGTACCTGATTTAACTAAATGGCTTTCAGGGCCATCATCTCTAACGGTTTGTCCAATTTGCATTTTTTGTAAAGCACGGATCAATTTCGGTCCAAAATATAAGGAAATTGCCAATGCCGTTAACGTAGAAACAATCGCTCTAAACGTCAGATAAGAGAAAACGTTAAACGCGCTGTAATATTGAGTTAAATATTCACCAAGCCAAAGTAGCATTAGGCATGTACCTCTTGTTGTTGGCTTGCCTGCCACTGAATGATGTCATTGACAACATATTCCATATGAGAACTGCGAGAACCTTTCACCAAAATCGAAATTTGTTGTTCTTCATCCAATAACATGGTTTGTAATTGATTGATCAAATTGTCTCTGGTACTAAAATGTTCACCATGAAGATTTGCTTTTTTAAACGCATCTGAGGTATTTTGACTGAGCACGCCTAAAGTCAGTAAGTCATCAATATTTCTGCTACTTGCATACTCACCTACTTCTTGATGATAACTTCGCGCTTCCGAGCCAAGCTCGCCCATATCACCTAAAATCAAAATTCTACGGCCAGGGTAATTTGCCAATAAATCTGTTGCGGCTTTGATTGACTCAACATTTGCGTTATAGGTGTCGTCAATCAATTTAAAGTTTTCACTTAATTGGTGCAGGTTTAAACGCCCTTTAACTGGTGTCATTTCTGCTAAACCTAAACGAATATCATCTAACGATGCGCCAAATTCTATGGCGATACTTGCCGCTGCTACAGCATTACAGACATTGTGTCTGCCAGGTACGGTTAATTCGATAAAAACACTGCCAATATTGGTGGTCAATTTAAAACTTGCACAGCCATTTTCGTCTAATATCACATCAGAGCTATAACAATCGGCTTGATTAAAACACGAAAAACGGCGGACATTTTTGTCAACCAAACGCCATTGCCATTTATTGGCTAATTTACAGTCTTGGTTATAGAGGGCGACACCATCTTCTTTTAACCCTTCAAAAATCTCACCTTTAGCGCGGGCAACGCCACATAAATCACCGAAGCCTTCCAGATGAGCGGCGGCAATGTTATTGATCACAGCAACGTCAGGTTTTACTAATCCTGAGGTATACGCAATTTCACCCATGTGATTTGCGCCCATTTCAACAACAGCAAAATCATGGCTGTGATCTAAACGCAATAAGGTTAACGGTACGCCAATGTCGTTATTGAAATTTCCTTCAGTGGCTAACACGTTACCTAATCTCGCCAAAATAGCTGCCACCATTTCTTTAACGGTAGTTTTACCACTACTGCCAGTGATGCCAACGGTTTTTGGAGACACTTGCTCTTTAACGTAAGCGCCTATTTTCCCTAACGCTTTATGGGTGTCAGCGACAATAATTTGTGGGATCGATAGTTGACAGTCATGATCAACAATTGCCGCTGAACAACCTTTTTCAACAACTTGCTCTAAAAAGCGATGACCATCAAAATTTGCGCCCTTGAGCGCTAAAAATACATCATTAATTTGTAACGAACGACTATCTGTTACTATTTGGCATACCGTTTTATCATCACCAATAAGTGTACCTTCAACGGCAGTTGCTATGTCTGATAAAAGTAAAGAGATCATGCGTTTGCTCCATGAGCATAAATAGAGCGTACAAGCTCACGTTCGTTATAAGGAATATGTTGTTGCCCAACGATGATGTAATCTTCGTGACCTTTACCCGCCAATAAAACTACATCAGATTTATCCGCTTGCTTAAGAGCAGAAATTACTGCTTGTTGACGCTCAAGCATCACGGTAATTTTTTCAGGATGTTTGCAGCCCGATAAAATGTCATTGGCTATCGCTTCTGGTTGTTCAGTGCGTGGATTGTCATTGGTCACTATCACTTGATCACTATGAGACTCAGCAATTTCGCCCATCAGTGAACGCTTACCTACATCACGGTCGCCACCACAACCAAAAACCACCCATAATTTGCCATGGCAATGTTGTCGACACGCTTGCAAAGCATTTTCTAACGCATCAGGTGTATGAGCATAATCAACCACAGCAAGTGGTAAATCAGCCGCAGAGAATGCTTCCATACGACCGATGACAGGCGTTAACGTTGCGACCGAAGCTTGAATCGCGCTTAATGAAATATTTTCATTCATTAATACCGCAATAGCTGCGAGTAAGTTGTCAATATTAAAATCACCTAATAAAGCACTGGTAATGTCTATACTTCCTAAATGCGTTGATAAGGTAAATTGCACACCACTGGCTTGATGAACAATATTGCTTGCACGAGCAAAGCGTTCAAATTTTGCTATTGATGCTGAACGACCATAAACAATCGTTGTCTGCTGTTCAGTTAATGCTGATATCCACTGCTGGGCAATAGCATCATCACCATTGATCACCGCAACCTGCTGAATATTTTGCGTAAATATTTGATATTTAGCTTGTGCGTAATGACTCATGGTTTGATGATAATCAAGATGATCACGGGTTAAGTTGGTAAATACCGCGGTATTAAATAATTGCGCAGTCACTCGACCTTGCTCAAGCGCATGTGATGAAACTTCCATCGCCACATATTGTTGTTTTTGTTCAACAAAACTTTGTAATAACTGATGCAGTTCTGTAGCGCCTGGCGTGGTATTGGCAATAACGGTTAAATTCTCGACATGACCTGCCCCGTTCGTACCAATAACCGAACACGTTTTACCGTTTGCCGCTAATAATTTAGCCACCATTTGGCTGGTGCTTGTTTTACCGTTTGTGCCCGTAATACCAATAATGGTTAAGTCATTTTGCGGTTGTTGATAAAACGCTTTCGCTAATGCAAATAACTGCTTATTTAGCTGATGAAACTCTATTATCGAGATATCTGTTGCATCGGTATGCTTTGAATTTTCAAGGTGAACACTTTCTTTATAAACCATGCCGTGACGTGATGCGTCATCACATTCTACTAATACTAAATGGCAGCCTTTATTGATTGCTTCAGCAATATAATCTTTACCTTGCTTAGCGGTACCATTAATCGCACAAAAAATATCACCTGCGTTTAACATGCGCGTATCATTTACTAAATGACGCGCTTGTGTTGGCAATTCCAACTCTACATGAAGATTAAATTGCGCCAATATTTTTTGAATATAG
>DAINNQ010000136.1:0-6969 GCA_036735825.1 Alteromonadaceae bacterium
TGATTTATATTAAGTCATTTTGTTTTTTGTGTATTACTTGAATGAATGGTTGCTATAAGTGCTATTTTATTTTATTGATTAATAACGGTTTTAGTTGGTTTTTGTGATTACTTGACTATTTGGTTATATAAAAAATGATGCTTATTGGAGTTTTATATTAGTTTAAATTATATAATTTTATTTACTAAAAGATAAAGTTGATAATTCACATGTTTTTTATTTTAAGTTTTTGTTTTATATCTGTAAAATCAAATTATACCGTGGTTTTTAAGCTTGTAGCTAAAGTTAAATAAACTTGTATTTTTTCTTGATGTGAAATAGTGTAATAAAAATGTAAAAAAAGTCTGGTTTAATTTAACCAATAAAAGACTAAAAAAGCATTTCAAGCATAGTTGACTATGCTTGATTTAACGAAAAGTTAAAAATAAAAACTTACACCAAGGGAAACAAAAAGATGAAAACCCAACGCCTCTCACTCATCTCAGGTGCAGTTATACTTGCGCTTGGTTTGTCTACATCGGCATTAGCGAATACCACAACTTCTGCAATTAAAGGCCAAATTCAAGGTCCTCAGGGTAATCCTGCTGCAGGTACTGAAATAACCATTGAACATATACCTTCTGGCTCTATTAAAAAAGCAGTAGTTAATGAAGCAGGTTTGTTTACTGCTAAAGGTTTACGTGTTGGTGGTCCTTATAAAGTGACTATTGACTCTAATAAGTTTAATGACAAAACGGTTAATGACATCTATTTAACATTAGGTGAAACGTATCCAGTTAACGTTAATCTAGAAGAAAAATCGGTTGAAACTATCGTTGTTACTGGTCGTTCAATTAGCCGTTATTCTGGTGGCACTGGTCCTGCAGCTAACTTTGGTTTAGAAGATTTAGAAAATGCACCAGCGATCAACCGTGATATTAAAGATATTGTTCGCGTTGACCCACGTATTTATATCGATGAGAGCCAAGAAGGCGCGATTCAATGTGGTGGTGGTAACCCACGTTTTAACAGTTTAACACTAGATGGCGTTCGCATGAATGACAGCTTCGGGTTAAACAGTAACGGTTACCCTACAACACGTATTCCATTTTCATACGACTCAATTGAGCAAGTTGCTGTTGAATTAGCACCTTTTGATGCTAAGTATGGTGGTTTTACTTCGTGTAACGTTAATGCTGTGACTAAAGGTGGCGGAAACGAAGTACATGGTAGCGTTTTTTACGATTACACCAATGATTCAATGAAAGGTGATTCGATTGAAGGTGAAGACGTTGATAATGGCGATTACGACGAAAAACGTTACGGATTTAACGTTGGTTTTCCTTTATTACAAGATAAGCTTTTCATGTTTGTTTCTTATGAAAAGTTAGACGGTGTTCAATTATTCGAATACAACCCATTTGGTGATAATGTTAGCCAAGCTGATCTTGATCGTGTTAAACAAATTTCTCGTGATAAATATGGTTATGAAGCGGGCGATATGCCAGGCAGCATGCCAGTAGAAGATGAAAAAGTGCTTGTTAAGTTAGACTGGAATATTAACGATGATCATCGTGCTAGTTTAATTTATAACTACAATGATGGTTTCAAGTTAGATCAATCTGATGATTGGGCGCTAACGTTAGATAGCCACTTTTATGAGTCAGGTGCCAAGTTTAATTCATTAATTGGTTCATTATATTCTGATTGGAATGATAATTTTTCAACAGAAATGCGCGTGAGTCATTCTAAGTTAGATAATCGTCAACTATCGTTAGATGCCGCAAGCAGTTTTGGTGAAGTACAAATTCGTCATGGCGGCACAACCATTTTCTTAGGCCCTGATGATTCACGTCAATCAAATAAAATGAACACTGAAACGTTCGATTTTAGATTCTCAGGAAGTTATTATTTAGGTGAACACACCATTAATGCGGGTTATGAGTATCAAGAAGTTACGGCTTTTAACTTGTTTATGCAACATACTGAAGGTGAATTCCGTTTCGATTCAATTGATGACTTTGAAGCGGGTAACGCAGCACGTGTTTACTACAATAACTCAGCAGGTACAAACGTACCAAGTGATGCTAGCCAAGAGTTTTCATTTCAACAGCATACCGTGTATTTACAAGATGAATACACATTTACGGATATCGACATGACCTTAATGTTTGGTTTCCGTTATGACATGTACACAAGTGATGATAAGCCACGTTACAATCAAAATTTCTTCGACAGATACGGTATTGCTAATGACGGCAATATGGACGATAAAAACTTATTCCAACCACGTATTGGCTTTAACTGGGCGGTAGAAGATAACTTTGAACTACGTGGTGGTATCGGCTTGTTCTCTGGCGGTAACCCAAATGTTTGGATCTCTAACGCTTATTCAAACGATGGTATTGTGCAAATTGGTTTACAAGAAAGAGGTGTAGATTTATTTAACACCGTAATGACCAATGGCGGTTCACCTGGTTTTGAAATTCCACAATTTATGTATGATGAAATTCAAAATTACCCTGTAGGTGGTGGAGACGGTGCTGTTAATGCCATTGACCCTAGTTTTGAGATTCCATCTGAGTGGAAATACTCGTTAGGTGGTACTTATACGTTTGATAACGATATCGTGTTAGCGGTTGATTTATTGCACAATAAAAAGCGTAACACAGCAACGATCTTAGATTATGCAATTCAACGTACGGGTGAGCAAACGTTTGACGGCCGTCCTTTGTATGAAAACAAAGAAGGTCGACGCACAGGTGATTATGTTTTAACTAACAGTAAAGAAGATGGTCAATCTACTATTCTTTCTTTTGCGTTAAACAAAGAGTTTGAAAATGGATTAGAAGCAACGTTCTCATATGCTTATACTGATTCAAAAGATACAAACCCAATGACAAGTTCTGTTGCTGGTTCAAACTTTGGTCACATCGCAACAACTACTCCAGACCGACCTACAATGGAAACGTCTAATTATGAAGTTCCACATCGTTTTACCCTGAACTTAAGTTATGCGACTCAAATCATTGGTGATTTAGATACGCGCTTTAGCTTGTTCGGTTCAGCGAGTAAAGGTCAACCATATACATTCACATTTGATAGCTCAGATAGAGAATGGGGTGACTCAAACTGGAATGGTTCTCGTCAATTGTTGTATGTACCAGCAGACGGTGATGCAAATGTTGTTTATGCCGACGGATTTGATAAAGCAGCATTTGATGCTTTTGTTGAAAGCGAAGGTTTAAGCCGCGGCAAAACTGTTGGTCGTAACGCATTTAATGCTGATTGGCATATAAGCTTTGACCTTAAAATTAGCCAAGAATTACCTGGCTTATACGAAGGTCAACGCGGTAGTGCATTCTTTATTCTTAAAAACGTAGGTAATTTCCTTAATGACGATTGGGGAGTTATGAAACAAGGTCAATTCGTTGGTAATCGCATGGTTGAAATGTCAATTAACGACGCAGGTCAATACGTTTACGAAGAGTTTAACGCAGGCAATGAAGAGCAAGAAATTTACAATGATGCTTCTTTATGGGAAATGCGTGTAGGCGTTCGTTATACTTTCTAATTAGACGATGTACACAGACAAAAGCCAAGTCATTTGACTTGGCTTTTTTTTTCAGAACAATAATATACTTATGACGTTTATTTTATTATAGTTGACCAATTGGTTATGTTTTTCGTTGGGATAAAATGAAAGCAATAGAAAAAGAACAATTTGCACAACTCACTGAGAAGGCTAAAAACGCGTATCAAAAAGCTTATGCGCCATATAGCCAGTTTCATGTTGGTGCCGCAGCACTAACAATGAATAACCATATTGTCAGTGGCTGTAATGTTGAAAATGCCTCCTATGGTTTAACGGTTTGTGCAGAACGAAACTGTATTGCACAGGCCGTTATTAATGGTGAGCAACAATTTAAAACCTTAGTTATTTATACCGAGCAAGAAAAGCTCACACCACCGTGTGGAGCTTGTCGACAAGTGATCGTTGAATTTTTTGAACCTTCAGCACAAATTACCGCGATTAATCATTTAGCTCATTCGAAATCATGGACGGTTGAAGAGCTTCTTCCGAGCGCTTTTACACCGAAAGATCTTTTATAAAAGGCATTGTATGTATCTTCCTCAAGAAATTATTAGAACAAAAAGAGATGGTCATGTACTTTCTCAACAAGAAATTACTCACTTTGTTGATGGTTTGGTCACAGGAAATTTTAACGACGCGCAAGTTGGTTCAATGGCGATGGCGATTTTTCAACAGGGTATGCAAACTGATGAAATAGTGCAATTAACGCACGCCATGATGAACTCGGGGGATATTATTTCTTGGCCAGAGCTAGATAAACCGGTTGTAGATAAACACTCAACGGGCGGTGTTGGTGATAAAGTGAGCTTTATGCTCGCAGCCATTGTGGCCAGTTGCGGCGCCTATGTTCCAATGATTTCAGGACGAGGTTTAGGTCATACTGGCGGTACGTCTGACAAATTAGAAAGTATCAAAGGCTTTAATGTTCAGCCAAGTATTAGTGAGTTTAAACGGATCACTAAAAAGCTCGGTATGGCAATTATTTCTCAAACCGACAATCTTGCACCTGCCGATAAACGCTTATATGGCATCAGAGATGTCACCTCAACAGTCGAATCTATTCCATTAATTACCGCCTCTATTTTGTCGAAAAAACTTGCAGCTGGTCTCGACGCTTTGGTGATGGATGTGAAAGTGGGTAATGGCGCGATGATGCAAAATTTAGACGATGCTACTGCGCTTGCGCAATCCATTGTTAATGTTGCCAATGGCGCAGGTGTGAAAACTCAAGCGATAATTACCGATATGAATCAAGTGCTAGGTTCAACAGCGGGTAATGCCTTAGAAATGAAAGAAACCGTTGATTATTTAACAGGTAAACAACGCGAGCCTCGTTTGCATCAAGTTACGGTTGAACTGGCCAGTGCGATGTTAATCAACACTGGTTTGGTAGAGAATAAAGAGCAAGCTATTGAAAAAATTAATAAAGTGCTTGTTTCTGGTCAAGCAGCAGAATTATTTAATCAAATGATCGCAGAACTTGGTGGCCCGAGTGATTTTATCGAAAATCCTTGGGGAGCAATGACTAAAGCCAATGTGATTATTGATGTTTTAGCGCCAGAGCATGGTTTTATCAATTCAATGCAAACCCGAAATATTGGTTTGTCGGTTGTTGGTATGAAAGGCGGCAGAACAGCCAATGGGCAAATTATTGACCATTCCGTGGGCTTTGATCGCATCTTGCCAATTGGCACCTTAGTTAACCGTGGTGATGTTATCGCCCGCGTACATGCGCAAGATGAAGAAAGTGCGAAACTGGCACAGCAACAATTTCAACAAGCGGTTGCCATTCATAAAGAATTACCAACAAGCACAACGGTTATTTACAAAACCCTATAGTTTTAAACTTTTTATCTTTTTACATACCACTACTTTTAGGGCTTTTGAGAGAAAGCCCTGATATTTCCTTTAGTCAAATATTTACACTTCACGTAACACCCTGTTACTTTTTCGACGAATAGTCGATTGAGAGGGGTTAATAACATGTTATAAACTCATGGAATAACTTATATTCAATGAGTGATATTTTACTGTTTATAAGTCGTACAACAATTCAAAATAATTATAACTAAGGGAACTCAGATGGAAAGACGTGATTTTATTAAGTTATCCGGCGTAGGGGTTGGATCACTTGCACTACCCATATCTGGTGTCGCAGTATCTGCAGAGCAGCTACTCGATAAACCAATGGATATATTATATAAAAAGAAGCTAGCCGATATCGCTTTAAATGCGGCGAAAGCAAAAGGTGCCACTTATGCAGACGCTCGCATTGGTCGTTACCTCAATCAATTTGTGACAACACGAGAAACACGAGTTGATAATATAGTTAACACCGAATCTGCAGGTATTGGTGTACGGGTTGTTGCTAATGGTACGTGGGGCTTTGCTTCAACGTCGAATATGACGCCAGACAGTGTTGCCAAAGCTGCTGAACAAGCGGTCGCGGTTGCTAAAGCGAATTCAAAATTTCAAACCTCTCCCGTTAAACTAGCTCCTGTTAAAGGTGTTGGGGAAGTGAGCTGGCAAACACCCATTAAGAAAAATGCCTTAGAAGTACCAATCAAAGACAAAGTAGATTTACTACTATCAGCGAATGACGCCGCACTAAAAAATGGCGCTAATTACATCACCTCGATTCTCTTTTTAGTCAATGAGCAAAAATACTTTGCTTCAACTGACGGCTCTTACATCGATCAAGACGTGCATAGATTATGGGCACCGTTTTTTGCAACAGCTGTGGGTAAATCTGGCTTTAAGCAACGTAATGGTTTAGGTAACCCTGTTGGTATGGGTTTTGAGTATCTTGATGGTAAAGAAGAAGATAAAATTCGCATCTCTGGCGCTAGTGTTGGTTATAAAAACTCATACGATATTGTTGAAGATGCGGCAGCGGCAGGTAAACAACTTCAAGCCAAACTTAAAGCGCGTTCAGTAGAGCCAGGCAAATATGATCTGGTATTAGATCCTGCTCATTTAATGTTAACGATTCATGAATCGGTTGGACATCCTTTAGAGCTTGATCGCGTTCTGGGTTACGAAGCTAACTTTGCCGGCACAAGTTTTGCCACATTAGATAAATGGAAGAGCAAAGATTTCCAATACGGTTCTAATATTGTCAATTTATTCGCTGATAAAACACAAGATTATTCACTTGGTAATGTCGGTTATGATGATGAAGGTGTTAAAACCAAGCAGTGGGATCTGGTAAAAGACGGTATTTTAGTGAATTACCAAGCTACTCGTGATCAGGTGCATATGATCGACCAAAACGAATCTCATGGTTGTTGTTATTCACAAAGCTGGCGCGATGTGCAATTTCAACGTATGCCGAACGTTTCATTAAAACCTAACAAAAAAGAGTTAGCTGAGATTCACTTTGCTTTTAATATCTG
>DAINNQ010000137.1:0-6963 GCA_036735825.1 Alteromonadaceae bacterium
ACTGTAAGCAGGGGGTATGATGTTGTTGTTTTACTGTCAAAAAAGAAGAATGATCAGACTATAATTTACTAAACTTAGTTTTCTCTTAGAACTATCATTCATTAATACACCAAATTAGTTTGATAATAATTCATCTGTTATTTACACCATCAACTAATTTACCCTAATAAAATTCACCCGCAGTTTTAATGGGCTATACGTCAACCTATATACCCTAATCAACGGCTTAAATCCTTTTTTCTTCGTAGAAACTAGCTTTAAAACAAGTATATATTGATGAATTTAACCTAATACCCAATTCGCCCTAATAGGGTTTATGCTGAACAGGGGGGATTTTGTACCTATCAATACACGAAATAAATAACAAATAGGTGTGTAAGCCACGAATGGTGCAGTGTAGATAAAATATTGGTGTAAGTAAAAATTAGGAAGGAAATTAGCCGAGCAACAAATACAAAAAAGCCCCAACCGAAGTTGAGGCTTGAATGAATGGTGCCGACTGCCGGAATCGAACTGGCGACCTACTGATTACAAGTCAGTTGCTCTACCAACTGAGCTAAGTCGGCACACAAAGCTGTGTGCGATAAAACTATTCTATTGAATGATTTACCTTGGCACCGAATTAATAATTTGCTAAAAGCAACATCACTAACTCTAGAATGATGGTGCCTCGACCCGGAATCGAACCAGGGACACGAGGATTTTCAATCCTCTGCTCTACCGACTGAGCTATCGAGGCACATTGATAATAAATATTATCTAGTACTTTGTCTTTTTGGCTTTGCCTTGAAGACGGGCGCTATTAGACTGTTTTTCTTTTATCTCGTCAACACTTTTTTTTAAAAAAAATCGCGTTTGCCGCTTTTTTCGGCGTATTGTTGCTTTATAACACGAATTAGCAACATTGCTACACTAAGCTGTATACAAAGTGTACGCACCAATTAATATAAAACCGATGCCAGCGACGTAAGATAATATTTTTTCATTTAGGTATTGGGATAAAAATGTGCCAGCAAGTACCCCAAATCCAGATGCTACAATTAATGCGGCTGAAGCTGCAAAAAATACCATCCATTTACTTACGTCTTTATCTGCAGCAAATAGCATTGTTGCTAATTGTGTTTTGTCACCAAGCTCAGCAATGAATACTGATGCGAATATCGTAAAGAATATTCGCCAATCTATTGAAAATTCCATTATTTACTCTGAGGAACATAGCCTTCAATTTTTGGTTCGATGTTATTAAATAAATAATCGACCATGTTTTTTTCTAGAATCGCGCGATCATCAGGGTTCATCATATTCATTTTGTGTTCATTAATTAGCATGGTTTGCTTTTTCTGCCACTCGCTCCAAGCTTCTTGGCAAATATTATCGAAAATGCGTTTTCCCACTTCGCCCGGATAAAGTTGAAATCTTAGTCCTTCTGCTTCTTTTTGGAGTTTTTGACAAAATACTAAACGGCTCATAGTTTGTTCTCATTCTAAAAAATTTGTTGTTGTTTGATTTCGTTGATCAGCTTGCTTGTTGATGCAGCTAAGCCAACCATAGTTTCAGTGGTAAGATCATACCACTTTTGTAATTTAACATCGTTTATTTCTTTTATTTTTTCTTGCTGACATTGAACTAAAATGGGAGTGATATCTAAATGAAAGTGACTAAAGGTATGTCGAAAAGGCGCTAAAGAAACGGTTTCGTTAATGCTTAAACCATACTTTGCCAGCAAAGTGTCAATTTCATTTTTATCAGCAACTTCTAAAAAGCACCAGAGTCCGCCCCAAATACCTGAAGGGGGACGTTTTTCCATCAGCACTTGATTGTCAATGCGCGGGATCACCATAATGGTTTGACGAACTGGCGTGGTTTTTTTCGGCTTTTTCTGTGGAAAATTCGCTTGCTCGTTACCAGCAAAGGCAAAACAATTTTCTTGCAGTGGGCATTGCTCGCACAAAGGTTTTGAACGAGTGCAGATCATCGCACCTAAGTCCATCATCGCTTGGTTATAATGTTCTACTTCTTTACTTGGTGTTAATTGCTCTGCTAATGGCCATAAGCTTTTTTCAAACTTAGCTTGACCATTATGCCCTTCAACTAAAAAGCTACGCGCTAAAACACGTTTCACATTGCCGTCGAGAATCGCATGATGTTTTTTTAACGCTAAGCTTAATATAGCGCCTGCTGTTGAGCGACCAATGCCTGGCAGTTCGATGACTTGTGCTATTTCTTGCGGGAATTCACCGTCATATTGATCACGAATGATCTTGGCGGATTTATGTAAATTTCTTGCGCGCGCGTAATAACCAAGTCCTGTCCAGTGATGCAATACTTTGTCTTCTTCAGCATTTGCTAAGGCAATAATTGTTGGGAAACTTTCCATAAAGCGCTGGTAATACGGAATGACGGTAGCAACTTGTGTTTGTTGCAGCATAATTTCCGAGATCCACACTCTATAAGGCGTTTTATTTTGTTGCCATGGTAAATGTTTTCGTCCTTGTTGATGAAACCAAGTTAATACATTTTGGCTAAATTGCTCTGCTGATTTCGCAGATAAAGTTGTGATGTTTGTCATAGTGGCGACAGTGTAACCAAACTACATATGCCAAACAACATTTACCCATATACCTTATATACTGACAAACAACATATACCCTAAAAAAATAGCTTATGTCGATAGCAAATATTTCTTCCTTAATATAAAGACTATAATAGCTTGAGTATTCATTTACGGTTTTGCTAAAAATATGTGGCAATAGTGCGACTTTGCCACTATATTCACGCCCAATCGTCCCTTTGCAAATAAAACTGGAATAAATAATGAAATTTGAAGCTAAAAATCGTAGTCAACGTTTACGCAAAAAATTACGTGTTGATGAATATCAAGAGCTAGGTTTTGATGTGGCTTGGCAATTAACTGATGACATTGATTCAGACGGCCTTGACGCTTTTCTTAACAAATTTTTTGCCGAAGTCATTGAGCCAAACCAATTAGGTTTTGGTGGTGAAGGTGATACCATTTGGCACGGCTTAATTTGCACACAGCACATTGGAAAATGTACTGAAGAACATCGTCAAGCTGTTGAAGCTTGGTTAAAAGCAAATGGTGCCACCGCAGTGTCGGTTAGTGAATTATATGATGTTTGGTGGGCAGAATAATTTTACCCAAGCAAACTATTGCTCTTGATTTGAGTTTGACGGATTAAACTTAGATAATACGCGCGATAAATATTTACGCGATTGAACTTTACATTAATAAATAAGCATTATGACTGAAAGAACCCACAAAACTATTGAGCAGGCCGAGCAAGAAGGCAAATACATTCGCAAAGTACGTAGCTTTGTAAAACGCGAAGGGCGTTTAACTAAAGGGCAAGCGAAAGCGTTAGACGATCATTGGTCAACCATGGGGCTAAATCATCAAGACGGCTTGCTTTCATTTAGTCAGTTATTTGCCAATGAAAATCCGGTTGTTTTAGAAATTGGTTTTGGTATGGGTAAGTCATTAGTTGAAATGGCTAAAAATGCGCCTGAATTAAATTTTATTGGTGTTGAAGTTCACCGCCCAGGTGTTGGGGCTTGTATTGCCTTAGCGCAAGAGCAAGGTGTTGATAATTTAAAAGTGTATGAACATGATGCTATTGAAGTTTTAGCTGATTGTATTCCTGATGGCGCATTAACCACCGTGCAATTGTTTTTTCCAGACCCTTGGCATAAAAAGAAACATCACAAGCGCCGTATTGTTCAAGCAGAATTTGTTGAAAGCATTCGTCAAAAATTAAAAATTGGTGGTGTTTTTCATATGGCAACTGATTGGGAAAACTACGCTGAGTGCATGTTAGAAGATATGAGTTCAGCACAAGGTTATAGAAACCTGTCAGAGAATAATGATTATGTTCCGCGTCCTGATTCTCGCCCGTTAACTAAATTTGAAAACCGTGGTCAACGTTTAGGGCACGGTGTTTGGGATCTTCAATTCGAGCGAATTGATTAAAGCTGATTCATCAACAACACACTTTTTTGCATGGCAGGATAAACTTTTTATTGCAGTTTATCTTGCTCAATGTGAAACAAGTGTTGGCAATTTCGATAATTCCCCGTTTCTTTTAACCATTGCTCAGTGATTAACTCATGAGTTAATGCGTAACTTAAAATTCTTGCTTTATATTGGCACCAATAATAAATAGTCGCCTGAATATGGCTGTCATTATTTGGAAATATTTCACTTCTATTATCTATTAACGCTTGTTTAATATGTTCAATAACTTGGGGATTAATATCTTGCTCAATAAGGCTTTTAAAATAACTAAATTGCTTTGCGAGATATAATTGCCAAGACATCCACAATAATATGACAACGGCGATAACAATAAATACTTCCATTGTTGATCCTATCTACTTTCATTGCAGGCATGTTAAAAGAAATTCGGGTTAAAAGGTACGAATTTCTTATATTGCTGAAAATACAGGCTATGCTTATCATCATAAGCGGTAAAAATAATAATTAATGTCGATAAAAACAAACAAGGCAGGCGTTTTTGAGCATTTTTCATTTACATAAAAAACAGGGGTTAGGTTTACTATTACTTATGGTAAGCACAATAGCTTGCATGTTTTTTTATAGCGCTAATATTTTTGCTCAAGCCCAAGATAATCAATCAAGCAAATCAAATGATTCAAATAGGATTGATGTGCAATTAAAATGGCGTCATCAATTTCAATTTGCGGGTTATTATGCTGCCATTGAAAAAGGTTTTTATCAGCAGCGTGGTTTACAGGTTAATTTGATTGAACGAGTGCCTGGGCCAACTCCTATTGATCAACTTATTTTTGGGGAAGTGGATTATGCAATAACAGGTGTTGGCGCCTTGGTTTATCGTGCCAACGGCGTGCCTTTAGTCACTTTAGCTGCCATTTTTCAACGTTCACCATCAGTATTGATCAGTAAATTTCCAGCATTGTCTGATCTAAAAAATAAAAAAGTGATGCTAAGCCGAGGAGTGATGAACGCCGAAATTACCGCCATGCTAAATAAAGCAGGAGTTAAACAAGGCGATTTTCAAGTTGTTCCAAGTAACCAATCACTCGGTGGTTTTATTGGTCAAGAATATGCTGCTTACAATGCATATGTTACAAATGAAACGCAATTATTAACCAACCAAAATATCCCTTTTTATTCTTTTTTACCAAGTGATTATGGCGTTAACTTTTATGGCGATATTTTATTAACCACAGAAAAAAATATTCGCAACAACGCTGATGAAGTGCAACAGTTTCGAGAAGCTACCTTACAGGGTTGGCAATATGCGATTAATCACATTGATGAAATGGTTGAATTGATTTTAGCAAAATACAACAGTCAAAATAAAAGCAAAGCGCAGTTAGTTTTTGAAGCCAATGCACTGATTAAGTTAATTCACGCTGATATAGTGCCCATCGGTTATATGAGTAAACAGCGTTGGCAAGAAATATCTGATGTACTCATCAGTACAGGTCATATAGATAATAAGCACTTTGATAAGGAAATCGACGTTGATCGCTTTTTATATGCTAATTACGTGAAAAGTGATGTGATGGATTTTATTGTTGAGTATAAAAAGCAACTGATAGGCTTAATTGTTGTATTAGTGGCGTTAACACTCGTCGTTCATCATATTCGTTTAAAACGTATTATTTCAGATAAAACCAAACAATTAAGTAAGTCAAAATTACAAGCTGAGCATGACGCTCGAACCGATATTTTAACTGGGCTTGCTAATCGCCGTTTTTGCATTGAAACCCTCGAGCATGACTTATCTGTTGCTAAAAGAAATGACTTAGCATTGTCGCTAATTTATATGGATATTGATTGGTTTAAAGCAATTAACGATCAATATGGGCATGGGGCAGGTGATAAAGTGTTATCTACACTAGCTTCCATCCTGAAAAATAATGTTCGCAGTTCAGATACACCAGCACGTTTTGGTGGTGAAGAGTTTGTTATTGTTTGTTTAGAAAAAGACAAACATTCTGCATCAAAATTAGCCGAACGTATTAGAGAAGAAGTAGAACAAACCGCGATTTTATATGACGGTAAAACAATTCACATCACCGTTAGTTTCGGTGTTGCCTCATTTGATGACGGTGATACCGTTGATTTATTGCTAAAAAAATCTGATCAAGCGTTATATCAAGCCAAAGAAAGCGGGCGAAATAAAGTTGTTTGCTTGTAAAGTGTGAGTTAATTTAAAGCTTAATTTATACGTTAAATTGAGCTTTTTCATGCATCAATAGCTTGGCTTTTAATGCTAAACCACCAGCATAGCCTGTTAATTTTCCATTACTGCCAATGACGCGATGACAAGGAATAATCAGTGCTATCGGGTTAGCACCGTTTGCTGTTCCTACAGCGCGTACCGCTTTAGTATTATTTATTTTTTCAGCGAGCCAAGCGTAACTTTTCGTTTCACCTTGCTTAATGGTGGTTAATGCTTGCCATACTTTTTGCTGAAAGGGGGTACCTTGTGGCGCGAGTGGCAAATCAAATACAGTTCGTTGGCCAGCAAAATATTCATCCAGTTGTAGATGTACTTGTTTGAAAATATCAGTGTTTTGACAATATTGAGCAGAAATATCTAACGGCGCACTTCCTTGTTGAAAGGCTAAAGCAGTTAAACCGTCATCAGAAGCCGTTAGTGCAATTTCACCAAACGGTGATGAGTAAAAACTGTAATACATGCTGATTCCTAAATTTTAAATTAATGCGTGGCTAATGAATGCCATAAATAAATGGTGGCATAAGCTCGCCAAGGGCGCCATGACTCTGCAAGTTGTAATATCTCTTTATTGTTGGGCTTTACGCCATCAATGGTGAGCGCTTTGATAATACCTAAATCGGCACTTGGAAACGCATCAGGATCACTCAAACCCCGCATGGCAATATAATTCACTGTCCATGGCCCTATGCCTTTTATTTTACACAGTTGATCT
>DAINNQ010000138.1:0-6958 GCA_036735825.1 Alteromonadaceae bacterium
GGTTTAAATGACGCATATAAACAATAATAAATAGGTGATATAAATATTTATTAGCGAATAATAAAAAAAATTGCACAAGACGCTTGACATATTATGTCTTAGTGTTAAATTTACCACATCGACATAATATGTCGAAGGGCGATAAATCAACAATATTTTAGCCCATGATCACACATGAGGAAGAACATGAATATTCACAAAATTGCGAACCACTTGAATACACAAGCAGACAATTCAGAAACAGGCATGGTATTTGATTGTCAGCCGATTTCTGGCGAAGTTGATGTATTACAAATTAGCGTTATCGGACGTGAAGAGTTACCTATATTTATGTCAGTAACTGACGATCAAATCTTATGTATTACCTACCTTTGGGGACTGAATGAAGTTAAGCCTGAATGCTTAGCTGAAATGCATGAGAGCATGTTAGAAATGAATATCCCAATGCCGTTATCATCATTTTCAAAAATTGGCGACAAGTACGTAATTTTTGGCGCGTTATCAATAAGCTCGACTTTTGATGACATCGAACATGAACTTGCGGTACTAAGCAATAACGCTATCGAAGTCATCGATGATATGAGCGACTATCTAGTTTAATTAACCACCCAATGGAGTTTTATTATGAGTATTTTTAAAAAAATTATGACCGCTATCCGTGGTGGTGCAACAGAGGTAGGTGAAGCGATTGTTGATTCAAATGCCACGCGAATTTTTGAGCAAGAAATCCGTGATGCTGAAAATCATTTAACCAAAGCAAAACGTGATCTTACTGGCGTTATGGCGCAACAAATGGCAGCAAGTCGTGAAGTTGATCGTATCAAGCGTGAAGTAACAGAACATGAAGGTTATGCCGTACAAGCGTTAGAAAAAGGTGATGAGGCTTTAGCACTTGCCGTTGCTGAAAAAATATCAGCATTAGAAAGTGAATTAACGAACCAGCAACAAGCACTCGATAGTTTTTCAGGTAATGCTGAGCGCTTAAAAGAGTTAGTGAAGAAAAGTGAACGTCAGGTACAAGAGTATAAGCGTCAGTTATCTATGGTAAAAACCACAGAAAGCGTACAAAAAGCGACCTCTGCCATTACTGATAATTTCTCATCAAGTAACTCGAAATTGTTGAATGCCAAAGATTCGTTAGAACGTATCAAAGCGAAACAGCAAAAATTTGATGACAAAATGAAAGCGGCTGAATTATTAGAGTCTGAAAATTCTGACAACTCGCTTGAAGCAAAATTAAAAGAAGCGGGGATTGGAGCCACTGATAATAGCGCTAATTCAGTTTTAGAGCGCTTAAAAGCTAAGCAAAAGTAACCACTTTTTACTCTTAACGTTATTAAACAACCGTATTTTGGTTACCAAACTGAAATACGGTTTTATGGTATAAAAATGAGCTTTTTTAAAAAAATATTTAATAAAGAAGAATCACATCGCCAAATCAATCATGCAAAAGATTTGTTAGTGGGAGATATCATTGTCCTAACAGATAGTTTTGCTTTACCTGAAAATATCCGTAATCAACAATTTCAAGTCACAGAAGTGAACAGTTATGAGTTTGAACATCGAACAGATACAGAATGGGTTTTAAAAGGCCACAACGATATTGAATTATATTTAGGGCTAGATATTGACGATAAAACCTACCTAAAATTTTCATTAAAGATCCAACATCATGATGTCGAAACTTTATTCGACTTAGATGCATTTTCGACCATTTTTGACGAACCAGGCCAAGCACAGCTTTCCCGACTTACCGACAGCTCATCAAGTCATGGCTGGAGCGATGATGCCTACCAACAAAGCTGTTTTGCCAAAGTAGGCTATTTTCATCGTAAAGATCATCGCAGTGAAGCGCTTTCAGAATTTGAAGGGAGAGACGCTGGCGAACAATTTGAATTATATCAATTACTCAATCAAGATGAGTCAAAGGGTGTAGAGCTAGAAGTTTGGCAAGATGGTGATACCGACGTATTCTTAACTTTATACCGACCAACAACTGATATTGTTGATATGTATCCAGGAAGTTAATTGTGACTATAAAAATACCCGATAAATGGCAATCTTCAGTAAAAGCGGCCAAAGCGACACAAATTGCCTTTGATATGGATGAAAAAATCCAACTCGAAATTAGAAAAGAAGCACTAGACGCTGGGCTAAGTCCGTCAGATAAAATTCGTGACATTTTAGGCTTACCTATCAATAAGCGTCCTAAAAGGCCAAGGCTCACAGTAAGCTTGTCAGAAAGTGACTACCAATTGCTTGCTGATAAATACCAACTTGCTGCTGATCAGCAATTGGAAATTAAGAAAAAATTAATGGATGATTTAATCCGTCATATTGTTGATAAATAAAAAGTAAAAAACACTGCTATGAAAGAATCATTAAAAACCTACACAATTGATGAATTTGGCGTAAGAAATTACAACTCCTTTTATTTACTTATTATTACCATAGTTGTTTTGTACGGAATCATCGCTTTATTGTCCATCCCACTCTATCAATTTGAATTTCCTGCTGAAAATAGCAATATCAAGTCATACAAAGATGCTTTTTGGACGCTACAAATGAGTGCGAGCACCATAGGTTTTGGCGATTTTTATCCCGTGACGATGGAAGGTCGATTTATAGTAGCAGCAATGTTTTATATCGGTGTCGGTATGGTCGGTTTTGTTGGTGCACAATTTGTTAATAAATTTGTTGGCTTTTCAGATACTAATGTTAAAAATCGCGAATTAAGAAAGCAAAATAAAGAAATTTTTGAGCACAATTTATTATTAGAAAAAAAACTAGATAACTTAGTTGAAAAAATTGAGCAAATAATTGAAAAAGAAAAGAAATAGTCTTTCGATTTATTCTAGTTATGTCATACTCAGCATCAAAGTACTCAAATATTAAACAATTTAAGGAATACCGATGCTATTAAAAAAATTATCACTCTGTGCTGTGCTTAGCTTAACTATCGGTTGTGCGAGTAATGACGGAATCGATCAACAAGTGAGCACGTTATCAAATAAAGTTGATAAACTCACCATGGAAGTTTCAAAATTAAAAGCGCAGCAAGAAAAAAGCGCTGCAGTAATTGAACAATTAAAAAGCCAGCAAGATGAAGTCAATCAGCGCATTGACAATGTTGCGGCGAGTTACAAAAAGTAATCTATTAATTTAACACTCGTTTTTTTAAGTGTTCCGACAAAAAAGGATGATTTTAGTCATCCTTTTTTTATACCGTAACGGCTACCAAAGAAGTGATATTAGGGGGATTGTTTAACGGATAATTCCGTTACTAAACCACTCGGTTTAGCCAATAATGTTGAAACGATTTGATGAATACTCTCTTCTTCCCCAATAAATGTTTCTACAGCTGGGGATAAGCTATTAACTACTAAGTCACCTTGTTCACTTAACGGTTGATGAATTTCTATTAACTTTTTCCCAGTTAACTCGTATGACATTTTTATCGGTTGATCGACAATTCGAATTTGAGTGCCCTCGGCAACGTTTTCAAATAACCATTTAATGTCTTCATCATACATTCTAATACAACCTGAGCTAGCGCGCATACCAATGCCCATTCGCTGATTAGTGCCATGCACTAAATACTCACTGGTACCTATTCTTAGCGCGTATTTTCCGAACGGATTATCAGGGCCTGCTGGGATTACTTTTGCCAGCTCTTTACCATGCTCTAATCGATATCGCTCTCGCATTGCTTCAGTGGGTCGCCAGCTTGGATCTTTTCTTTTTTCGCCGATATAACTAATGACCTTAGGTGTTGAAAGCCCTTCCCTACCAATTCCTACAGGAAACACATAAACTAACTTTTCATTGGGTGGGAAATAATACAAGCGCAATTCAGATAAATTAATCACGATACCTTTATGCTCAGCATAAGGAAGTAACATTTGTTTTGGTATGGTGATGTTAGCACCAACAGGTGGAAGAAAAGGATCTACGTCAGGGTTTGCAGCAATTAGAGCTAAAAGACCAATATCAAAGTATTCCGCAATTGCTTGAAAATAATCACCTTGCTCTATGCGATATTCGACATTTTCACCAATTAACCGTGATTGGTGAGGTAATTGATAAACACTGGCGTAACAAGTATTTACAAAGAAAATATTGGTATAGCAAACACTTAAATATACCAAGCCGCTAACTATGTATGGAATAAAGGTTTTCACAAAATCACCTTAATAAAGCTGCGCGTGAAAACACATAATAAATTTCTTCACACTAAATCAACCAATAAGGAGGAATAGCCAATGCCGCTTGCTTAGTCTGTTCTAATGCAAGCAATAAATTATCAACCTTACCATGCTGCCAGTTAATGATTTTGCTATTTTGTCGCTCTGAAGATGATTCAAGTTTTTCTAATTGTTGTTTTATTATCCACAAACTTTGCAATTCTCTTAAACCAAGTAACATATCGAGCCACGGCTCTTTGAATCTATCTCTTTCTTGAGGATCAAATAAGCTGCCAAACCAATGCCCTGTTAATAGACTTCGGCGAAGTAACTGACGATTTTCCAGATAGTGCTCGGCATCTGCATTTGGCAAAAGCGTCATCGCATCACTTAACTGAGTTAGACTTTCCGATAACTTCAATTTTGCAAAATCGAAAAGTTCATTGCGATTGTTTTTAAAACTTTGATTATCAAGACTTTTAATAGTAAACAATTCATCTATTTGGCTGTCGTTTAACAACAATTGCAATAAAGTCAGTTGTAATAAATTAAAGCGCTCACTGTGAAGAAGTTCGGTGATCATTTCAACATCAGGAACTCGTCTTTTTTCGATGCGTAAATGATCAATGAGTTGCTCGCTGTATTCCAACTTCTTGCGATAATTACCTGTTTTATTCATCAATTCCTGCAAATAAATGGCATTATCAACCCAAGCAAATTGCTGCATAAAATGATTTAATTCATCTAACACCTTATCGTTATTGGTTATGCTCTTTTCAGCAAATAATCTAAAGCCGTGCCTGATTAACGACAATACATCCACAATATCAGCTAATTCAGTCAGTTGTTGACTCGTTAAATATTGCTCAATACTCAGTTGCAATTGGTGCAAGCAATGGCTAATTCCCGCTTGAAAATAACGTTCAACTTGCTGGTGATCACTTTTTATTTCTAAAGAAATTTTTGATTTGTCAAAGGTATTGACCTGATTACTTTCTTTTTCAGCAAATAATCGATAACCACGTGCTGCTTTACTGTTAATGCCTGCACGCAGCTTTAATGATGCAAAGAGTAATTTTGCCAACTCAAATAACGCAGCTTTATCACCAGATAATAACTCAAGTTCAATTTCACAAATGTCAACACTACGCCCGTCTGAGCATATATTGCCATTATCAAAAGCCATTTCAATTTCGCTCTTTTGAAAGGTTATAGTCCAAATTTCGCGAGTAAAATCAGTACTAAACAATGAAACTATTTGCTCTTGCAATAAATCGATATTTTTATCTTGAGGCCATATTTCCTGTGGAAAAAACGCTAAATTTGGAAAAGATGATTGTATATCAACATTATATTCTGGTCGTTGATGTAAACCACCAATCGTCACGCCTGCCGTTTTAATCGTTTGCTCAATATGGCCATTGTGGCTACGAATTCTTAACCCCATATCCATTTTACGTAAGGCTAAATCAGGCGTATCAAAGTAACAATTTGATAGTTTTTTTATTTGATGAGAAAAGATTATTTGTTGATCATTGAGTAAAGTGAATATCTCTTTTGAAACATTTTCATTTAAAACTAAATACTTGAGTTCTACTTCAGTAGCCATAGATGTCTTTTTGTAAAATTAATGGTGAATTAATTGATAATTGGAAGCTCAATAGATAACCATACAAAAGCTCAATCAATGGAGCAATATTTTTCGCTTGCTATCAGTGCTCCAAAGCCCTAATATTTTCCAAAAGTATATGGATAGTTTTGTGGTAACTAAATGAAAATAATAAATTGTTTGCTTGTTAGCGTAATATTGATGGTCAGTTGTCTTGTGCAAGCTGAAGAAACAGATCAACAGCCGACAGACGAAAACCTTGTTACAGCTTACATCTCTGACGATTTGTTTATTTATATGCATGCAGGCCCAGGCAACAATTATCGTATTTTAGGCAGCATTAATGCAGGTGATGAAGTTAAACTCTCCGGTGAAGAAGACAATGGTTACACGCAAATTGTTGATAATAAAAATAGACATACTTGGGTTGAATCAAAATATGTCAGCACAACCCCTGGTTTACGTGTGGTTATTGCTGAACTTAATACCAAATTAGCAAATAATGAAGACAATAATCAGCAAATTACTTCTGATTTAACGCTCGCTCAATCTGAAATTACCCAATTAACAGAACAAGCAGAATTATTAAACGGTGAAATATCATCACTTAAAACTCAGCTTGCGCAAACGCAATCAAAACTTTCAAATCAAGATCTTGATCTTAAAAAAGAATATTTCTTCAATGGCGCAATTGTATTAGGTATTGGGCTTTTACTAGGGTTAATCATCCCTCGACTTTCACTTCGTAAAAAATCGTCAATGGAAAGTTGGAAATAGTTTTAAACAAAAAATAACGCACGTATAATTGCGTTAAACCACACATCCATGTAACTTTTCACCATGATAGTTACCCCTGCGTTAAATTAACTTTTGGTTTAACGCAGTTAGCGTTTATTGAGATTAACTGCCTAATGCTTTTTACTAAACGAATTAATGTCTTTCGTTCTCATGTTTTACCCTTTTTTGCGTTAATTATTTTATTATTTACTTTGCCAACTCACACGGCTCGTTCTGAACCTTGGGTTGATACGTCAAACATTTTCCTCAAAGCAAAAATTCAATTACTCGCAGATGCTGGATTGATCACCACGCCTGTTACCACCTATCCGCTGATGTGGATTGATATTGCCTCGGCATTAAACAAAATGCATTACAGCAAGTTAAC
>DAINNQ010000139.1:0-3460 GCA_036735825.1 Alteromonadaceae bacterium
CTGCTGATGTTAATAACATGCAAGAAGTTGATAAGTATGACAAGGATAAAAACTATTTAGTGCATGTTTTTATAGAAGAAAAGTTTATGCATCTAGTAAAAAGCGGCAGCCATTTTTGGAATGTTAGCGGTATAAAAATAAGCGGAAATCTGCAAGGCATTGAATTACAAGCGCAATCATTAAAGACTGTTCTTGCAGGAGGTATTGCGTTTGATAGCCCAAATGACAGCAATGAACCAATAGTGAGTAATGGCGACGAGTTCATTTTATTTACCGATGAAAAAACGGCCGCCCAGCGAACAACATTTACCTTGCTAACCCACTTTACAAAAGGGCTCAGTATTGGCACAAGAGTGATGTATCAAGGTGAAGAAATTGGCTCAGTACATGATATTAATCGCCACGGTGAGCAAGTTAATTTGCAGGTTGGCGTGTTACCTGAGTTTAGTTTTTTACTTAAAGAACAGTCGCAATTTTGGTTAGCAAAGCCCATTTTGTCACTGGCGGGATTAAGTGACAGCGAGGCTATTTTTGGTGGTAGTTACATTGGTGTAAATGCAGGCGCTGGAGCGCAGAAAAATGTTTTTGTGTTAGCTGATTCAACACCGAAAAAACCAATAACTGCATCAGGATTACAACTGACTTTATCAACAGATGAAGGGAATATTGTTTCTGCGGGTAGTCCTATTTCTTACAAAGGGTTATTGGTAGGGCAAGTAGATAATGTCTCGCTAGATGAGAAAGGCCAAAAAGCGTTCATGCATGTCACCATTGATGAACCGCATCAACACTTGATCACGCATTTTTCTCGATTTTACAATGCCAGTGGAGTGTCGATTGATGGCAGTTTATCTCGGTTAACAGTTAAAACAGAATCGGTTGATACCCTGTTGCGTGGAGGGATCAGCTTTTATAATCCTGAATATCCACAAGAACCACAAGCGTTAGCTGAAGGTGAGCACTTTACCTTATTTGCTAGTCACGCTGAGGCGGAAATGGCAGGTTTAGCGATTAAAATTCGGTTTAATGATATCGACGGCTTACATGAAAATTTGCAGGTCAAATACTACGACCAACAGGTTGGGGTGATTACACGCCTCAGTTTTGATGGGAATAGCTTTGATGAAAATAGCTTTGATGGAAATAGTTATGGTGCCACAGCTTATGTGTTACTCAATGAATTAGGTAAAAAATTTGCAGTTGAAGGTACGCAGTTTTGGCTGGCAAAAACAGAATTAGCTTTAGTGGGCTCTCGTCATGTTAGTTCAATTTTAGACGGGGGCTTCATTGGTGTTTTGCCCAGTAATACCAACCAATATTCTCAAGCTAAAGAAAAATCTGCACAAACAGAGCATCAAGTGAAAACGGCATTTGATGCGAGAGACAGTGCGCCAATAATAAACGCCTTGCCATATGGCTTAAACGTTACCTTGGTTGCTGACACGCTTGGTTCTATTCGCCAAGGTAATCCTGTGCTTTATCGGCAGGTGCAGGTTGGCAAAGTGTTAGGAGTTGATTTAGCTTCAACCGCAGATAAAGTGCAAATTTATATTCATATTGCGCCACGTTACGTCAATTTAGTTTCAGCAGAGAGCAAATTTTGGAATGCCAGTGGTGTCGATATTGAAGCAGGTTTATTTTCAGGCGTGGATATAAAAGCAGAATCAATCGAAGCGTTATTGTCTGGAGGAATTGCCTTTGCAACGCCAGAATCCAGTAAAGCGATAACTAATAACGTTGTTTCTCAAGGGGATGTTTTTACACTTAATGACAAAGTAAAAAATGACTGGTTGCTTTGGGCGCCGGAAATATCGATTGACTGAGAGCAGTAGAGGTCTATATTAATCAAAGGTATTACTGATAGGTAATATCGTTATTTCGTCATTTCATAAAGAAATAAAGAAAGAAATAAATAATAATAAGAAGAAAAGCATGGAAAATTCGACCACAGTGTCAGCAGAAAATACCGCAAGCACCAGCTCGCTTAACCCCATAGATAACAATCAACGTATTCAAGTAATGGACCTATTAAGGGGCTTTGCCTTGATCGGTATTTTATTTATGAATATTGAATGGTTCAATCGGCCGATCAATGACTTGTTGAGCTTTGACTTTCAGCAAACAGGTGGTGATTGGGCGGCAAGTTGGTTAGTTAAAGTGTTTATTGAAGGGAAATTCTATAAGCTTTTCTCATTGCTGTTCGGTATGGGATTTGCGGTGATGCTGATCAGGGCTCAAGAAGTAGGCCGACCCTTTGGTGCTTGGTTTACGCGTCGGATGTTGGCGTTATTTTTATTTGGTATGTGCCATCTAATATTTCTTTGGGGCGGTGATATTTTACATGACTATGCTTTTGCTGGCCTGTTGTTACTGGGCTTTGTTTATTTATTAAGAACGAAACGCTTCTCGAAATATAACCATGCTACGACATATTTGAAATTTGGTGCTTGGGTGATAGCTTTCCCGCTGATCATTTCCATTGTTGTGTCATTAATTTTCGGTGTTATCCGCACAGATCAGGTCATGACCGATGATTGGCATCAACAACAAACGATCATCAAACAATCTGATGAGCAATTTGAAGCATTAAAGTTAGATCCAAATTATTTAGATTTGCCTGAAGCAGAAGAAACGGAAGAAGCGGTCGAAGAAGATGCAGTTGAAGAAGAAATGACGGCTGAGGAACTGTTCGCACTTGAAGTTAAAAACACCCTTGAGCAAAAAGTAGAGTTTGAACGTGCCCGCAGAGACGAAACCATAGCGTTTACCCAAGGAAGTTATTTAGAAGCAACGGTTTATCGAGCAAAAGAGTCGTTGTCAAAACTAGCAGTTACTCCTATTTTTGGTGCGCTTATTTGTTTACCTTTGTTTATGATCGGTTATTGGTTGGTTGCCAGCGAACGCTTGAAAAAACCTCAAGAACATCAAACATTTTTCAACGTATTATGCTGGGGCGGTTTAGCTGTCGGACTTTTACTGAGCATTGCCGGTGTATTTATTACTCTTCATCCTGCCGCTCAAGACGCGATAGAATTGATGGCCGTTGGTAATACGCTTTCATATTACGGGCAATTGGCATTAGCTGCAGGTTACTTAGGTGCTTTTGTTAAATTATCGTCGAAGGCGATGTTTTTAAAATTATTTTCATGGTTGTCACCGTTAGGGAAAATGGCATTAACCAATTACATTACCCATTCTATTATTTTAACGAGTATTTTTTATGGCTATGCTGGCGGCATGTTTGGTCAAATTGCCAGAAGCGAGCAAATGTTATTAGTTGTAGCGATCATTGTTTGCCAAGTGATTTTTTGTACTTTCTGGCTACGTTACTTTCGTTTTGGACCTTTAGAATGGTTATGGCGTTCAATGACTTATTTAAAACGTCAGCCACTTAAAATTTAACGAGCTATTTTTTTAAAAGCCATGGAGATAAACACCATGGCTTTTTTATCTATTTACC
>DAINNQ010000139.1:3560-6920 GCA_036735825.1 Alteromonadaceae bacterium
AACAGATTGCTTGCAATGCTTTTGTGGCTTGTTCGACATTGTCAGCTTCAGTAATCGCCGTTACAACCGCAATGGCATCAACACCTGTGCGCCAAACCTTTTCTGCACGTTGTTGAGTGATCCCACCAATAGCCACGACGGGAATATCAGTGGCAAGCTTTAAGGTTTGTTGTAAGTTGTTAATACCTTGAATTTGCCCAGTCATATCTTTGGTTTTTGTCGGAAAAATTGCGCCAATTGCTAAATACGATGGGCGCAGTTGTTGCGCTAATAAAAACTCATAACAGCCATGCGTGCTGATGCCAAGTCTTAAGCCTGCTTGTTGAATTGCTTCAAGATCAGCGTCTTGTAAATCTTCTTGACCAATGTGCACGCCATAAGCTTGGTACTGTATCGCCAGCTGCCAATAATCATTGATAAATAATCGACAATGATATTGCTCACTCAACTTAACCGCTTGGGCAATTTGTTGGTGCAATTCTTCCTCGGTTTTATCTTTTAAACGTAATTGAATGATCTTAATGCCAAGTGGCAATAAGCGCGCTAACCATTCAACAGAATCGACCACAGGATAAACACCTAAACTTTGTGAACCATCGCGAGTGATGCCGAGAGATTTAAAAGCAGGAAGCTGGTGATATTTTTGGTTGATGTCAGCGTCAATACGTGGAAAAAATTGCGCTTTTACTGGCCACGATGTTTGTTCAAACGCGCCGTAATAACCTTGTTTGCCTTGATGATGCTGTAATCCTTGCTGCATAAACGCTTTTGCTAACGTTAAAGCGTCTCTAAACAGATAGCCATAAGCGAAAAAACAAGCTATTGCCGTAGCAAAACTGCAACCGCCGCCATGACTAAAATCCGTGGCAACACGCTCGCCAGTAACTTGATAAGCCGAATGCGTGCCCGCGGTATAAGCATAATCTGTGCAACTTGATGAGCCGTTATGTCCACCTTTGATGATGACATGTTTACTGCCCAATTTAGCAATTTTATCAGCAAGTTTTGCGACGTTTTCGTCAATATCAATATCAGTACCGGTTAACGTTGCGTTAGTTTTTGATTGACTCACCAGCTGCTGCGCTTCTAAAAGATTCGGCGTTAACACATCGACCAGAGGAAATAACGGCAGTAATTGTGCAAAGCTTAATGAAGACAGATCACCACCGACACTTGCTTGGCCAACGGGATCATAAACGACAGTTAAATGCGGAAACTCTGCCTTTAATTGGCTTAATAATGTCACTAACCATTTGAGTTGGTGCTCATTAGCAATCAAGCCAATTTTCACCGCCATTGGGCGTTTATCTTGGTATAAAGCTTCGGCCTGTGCAGCTAAAATATCGACATCGACAGGATTTACCGTTAGTAATTGTGTTGAGTTTTGCACGGTATTGGCGGTGATCAAGTGGCATACTTCAACGTCTAAACAGTGACCCGTTTTAATATCAGCGGCAATGCCTGCTCCGCCTGAGCAATCAGCGCCAGAAATAGTCCAAATTATGGCTTTATTACTCATCAGTTATACTCCTGGATGATGCCAAAAAGGGCTGTCTAATGTTGGCGTGCTTGGGTGAGCGGTTTGACGTTCTTGCATGACACCCGCGACATAACCTTGTTCTCCTGCTTCTAACGCCAAAGCAAAGGCGCTCGCCATTTTCACTGGGTTATCAGCAAGAGCGATGGCAGAATTGAGTAATACGCCGTCGTATCCCATCTCCATAGCTAAACAAGCATCTGAAGGTTTGCCAATACCTGCATCGAGGATCAGAGTAGCATTGGGTAATCTCAGTCGAATGGTCTCTAAATTATAAGGGTTCATTAAGCCTTTCCCTGTGCCAATGGGAGATGCCCACGGCATGATCACCTGACAACCTAAATCATATAAACGTTGGCAAAGCACTAAATCGTCAGTGCAATACGGTAATACTTTAAAGCCGTCAGCTAATAATTGCGCGCTGGCGTTAAGCAATTCAATTGGGTCGGGTTGCAAATTGTAATCATCGCCAATCACTTCTAGCTTGATCCAATCTGTTTGAAATATTTCTCGGCTCATGTGCGCCAAGGTGATCGCTTCTTTGGCCGTTTTACAACCCGCGGTATTCGGTAATAAAAAGCCGTTATTTGTATTAACTATCTCTTGAATGTATTGCCAAATTTTTTCGCCCGCTTGTTCGGCTGGATTTTGGCGTTTGAGAGACAATGTCACCACTTGAGAGCCGCTCGCTAAAATCGCCTTTTTCATGATTTCAGGCGATGGATACAAAGCACTACCGATTAACAAACGACTATTTACTGGTTGATCGTAAATGGTTAATGGCATGGCTAACCTCCTTGAATAGGAAATAAAATATCAATCGCGTCACCCGTTTTCAGTGCGGTTGATTGATAGTTGTTTTTACTAACAAAGTCGCCATTGAGTGCGATCGCAAAACTCTGTTGTTGCTGCTCTTTGGTTAAATATTGTTGCAAGGCTTGCCACACCGTTGCGTGTTGATGGTCAACAACGATGGTCTGACCGTTAATATATACATTCATGTTGATGTTCTTCAGTAGGTAGAATGGCTAACCATTGATGATAAGGAGACTGCTTGTGATCAGAAAACTGACCATTTTGCTGATTCTTTAAGCCAAACTGCCGTACGGTATATTCAAGTTGCTTTAACACCACCGGCGCGATTAAAAAACCATGTCGATATAATCCATTGACTTGAATAAGACGATTATGGGTCAATATTTTTGGTTGATTGTCACTAAATGCTGGGCGTAATTGGCTAATATGCTGGCGGATATTCGCTTCTGCAAATCCAGAATGAACACTGTAAGCCGCGCTTAATAATTCCATTGAAGCACGCACTGTCATCGGTGCGCTGTCTTCACTTTCAATTTCAGTTGCCCCAACCACATAAAAACCTTTGGTTTTCGGTGCGATATAGAACTGATAACGCGGATGCATTAAACGCACAGGGCGAGTGATATTGACATCAGGCGCGTAAAGCTGAAATAACTCTCCGCGAACTGCTCGTAAATCTTGTAAAGGCTGGGCATTTGTCGCACTGCTTTTAGTGCGCGCGCCACTGCCTCGACAATCTATGGCTAAGTCACAGGTAAACTCATCTTGGATATTATCCTGCAGATACGCAATGCTGCACTGCGCTTTATTTTGTTTGATACCTATGACTTCGGCTTGCTCTAACCAAGTGATCGTGCTTTTTTCCAGCTGTTGCTGCAAGGCAATAAGTAACTTGCGATTACCAATTTGCCCTTCTTGCGGAAGATAAAGCCCTTGCTGAAAGCTGCGGCCCAGTTCTGGCTCTAAAGCTAATAATTGCTGACGATTGAGTGCTTGGCATTGATGCT
>DAINNQ010000140.1:0-6866 GCA_036735825.1 Alteromonadaceae bacterium
TATTTGCATTAACCATCTCGGCCAATGCGCCGCATATGATACTGATAATTTTCTTCGTTGCAACAACAAAATTCAGTTTTTTTACCATATCGGTTTTTTTGCTTAAAAAGCCAACATAGTGAGCAAGTTATCTACAGTAAACTTGCTAATCTTGGTTGTGCTAATTTTGCTGCACTTGAATCTGGATATTCTTTAATCACTTGTTGATACAAACTTACCGCTCGTGATTTATTATTTTGCTTTTGCTCAACTGTCGCTAATTTAAGCAAAGCGTCACTTCGCTTGCTTGAATCACTATGTTGAGAAACAACAATTTCAAATTCTGTCTTTGCAGCGGCTAATTCATTCTTGTTAAACAATAATTGTCCTAACCAATAATGCGCGTTAGCGGCATAGCTTGAGTTGGGATAATGCTGGTTAAAAGAACGAAATGCTGGAATGGCTTCATCATAGCGTTTTTCTTTTAACACTAGATTAACTGCTTTATCGTAAGCTTCATTTTCAGTTAGGTTACTACTGTAATTTGATTGGCCTGAAGATGCAGGAGCCTCGATTGATGTAGGCACACTAGTGGTTGGTTGTAACGCTTGAGATACTCTTCTATCGAGCTCTTGATAGAGTTCTCGTTGTCTTTCAAGAATTTGACTGAGTTGATGATTATGCAACTCGGTGACGCCACGAAGTTCGTTAACCTCATTTTGTAACTCATCAAGTTGGCGTTGAACATTCACTTGAGCACGATTTCGTGCCTCTACTTGACGTTCAAGATTTTCTACGCGTTGCTGTAATGACAATGATCTCGCCGCATTAGTACCACTTTGAGAAACATCAATAACTGGCGCTGGCTCTGCTGCTATCGCACTTTGTGCGATAGCAGCTAAGGTCATGCCAAATAAAACATTGTTCAGTTTCATTTAATTACCTGATTAGTAAACTAAAACTGCACGACGGTTTTTAGCAAAAGCATTCTCTGAACGGTCTTTAACCATAGGTTTTTCTTCACCGTAGCTAACAACAGATAATTGTGAAGATGCAACACCCATGTTTTCTAAATAAGTCACAACGGCTTTCGCGCGACGCTCACCTAAAGCAATGTTATATTCTGGAGTTCCACGCTCATCAGCATGACCTTCTACTAACACACTAACACTTGAATTTGCATTTAAAAATTTCGCATGTGCATCTAAAACAGCAGAAAATTCACTACTTACTGTTGATTTGTCAAAATCAAAGTAAACAATATGTTCAGAACGTAAACGGTCTAATTCTTGACGTTTTTGCTCTTCAATTTCAGCAGCGCGTTGTGCTGCAGCTACTTGAACATTGTCTTGCTCAACGGCTGCTTGAGTTTGTGCAGCGTTAGTATCAACTTGACTTTGCTCGTCAGTTTCAGAATTTGAACTACATGCCGCTAATGCCATCATAGGTAATGCAACAGCAAGAGCTTTAACAGTTTTATTCAAGCGCATTTTGATTTTCCTTATTTGTTTCAATAATTAAACTTTATAATATTTTTATAAAAATGGTGACCAAGCAGGTGCTTTAACTTGCCCATTAAGAGCAGGTAATCTTGCTTTAAATCGACCATCAACAGACACTAAGCTCAACACTTGACGGTTATTATGCAAAGTACTGTAAATAATCATGCCACCATTGGGAGCAATACTTGGCGACTCATCTAAGCGTGTTTTAGTTAATACTTGGAAAATTCCAGAATCTAACTCTTGCTTCGCTAAATGGTACTGACCACGTGTTCTATTTACCATCACTAGTTGGCGACCATCCGGTGTTAACGAACCACCGAGATTCATTTCACCATCAAAAGTAAGGCGTCTTACTTTACCATCCACTAAATTTACGCGATATAGCTGCGCTTTTCCACCCCGTTCTGAACTAAATATCAATGAATTACCATCAGGTGACCAACTCGGCTCCGTATCAATTGCTCGATGACGAGTAATTCTTCGTAATTTCTTCGTTGCAACGTTCATCACATAAAGTTCTGGGTTGTCATCTTTCGATAAAACCAAGGCTAAACTCTTACCATCTGGAGACCACTTAGGCGCACTATTTATGCCAGGATATGAACTGATTAAGCTTCTTTTACCCGTATAAATATCAATCACAAATATTTGTGCTTGATGGTTTTCAAATGTTACATACGCTAACTTATTTCCTGTTGGGTCCCAAGAAGGTGACATTAATGGTTCTTTCGAACTTAATAACACATGTTCGTTATAACCGTCATAATCAGCAATAACAAGTTGATAAGGGTAATCTCCTTGATCTCGAACAATAACATAAGAGATTTTGGTTAAAAATGCACCTCGACTACCTGTTAGCTTTTCATATACTTCGTCACTAATACGATGAGCGTAACGTCTAAATTGAGCGCTGGTAATTTCGACGGTGCTTTCATCTAAAATATGATCTGAGGTTTGCACCAATTTGCCACTACTTAGCATTTGCGTTTGGCCGCCGGTAATTTGTCCTCGGATCACGTCAATTAATTGATAGCTCACTTGATAACGACCAATGGAGGTTTCACTGATTTGACCAATAACGATGTTATCAACGCCTTCCGCAGCCCAGGCAGCATAATCTACTTCACTGTCACGGGAAGGAGATTGAGGAAAACGTAACTCGTTAATCGGACTGAACTTTCCACTTCGCAGTAAATCATCACTGATCACTTTTGAAATATTTTCTGGTAATGGGCCAGCGCCAGTCCATTTAAATGGAACGATGGCGATTGGCCGAGCGCCATCAACGCCTTCGGTGATAACTATTTCAAGAGTTGCATAAACTTGACTGGAAAGTAGCAAAAAACAGGTGAGTAAGATTGATTTTATTTTGATCATATTGTCAGAAAAACACTTTATTTTGTTAATAGTTAAAACTCAGGCACAACAGTTAAACTTATTGTGCGCATTTTTTCAAATACTTCTGGATCTTTTGACACAGGAAGTTTACCTGCTTTGGTCACAGCATTTCGTGCTGCAGCACAAACAATGGTATCACCACTGCCAGATTCTACATTTATCACAAAACCAGAAGGCGCCAATTTAATCGTCAGCTTACAAGACTTCCCTTGCATTGTTGATTTATCAGTCAGTAAATTACTTTGGATCACTCGTGTGATTAGTGCAGTATATTTACCTATTTCACTGGTGATCTGTTGATTACGTGCTTGCTGACGAGAAGCCATTTCTTCAGCCATTTGTTCAGCTAATAATTGTTCTTGTTGAGCGCGTTCTTTTGCTTCTTGCTCTTTGCGTTTCTTTTCTGCGGCTTTTTGCTTGCGTATTTGTTCTGCTTTTTTAGCCGCTTCTTCTTCTTTTAACTTTTTAGCTTTTGCATCAGCGGCTGCTTTTTCTGCGCGCTTTTTATCGATTTCTTTTTGTTTACGTAACTTCTCTGCGGCATCAGCCTTAGCTTTTTTAGCCGCATTTTCAGCAGCTTTTTGCTCACGCTCTTTTTTCTTACGCTGCTTTTCCATTTCTTTTAATTTTTTTGCTTCTTCGATTTTGCGACGTTTTGCAGCAGCAGCTTTGTCTTCAAGATCTTTTAGGCGTTTAGCTTCGTCAGCTTGTGCTTTTTTTAATTTATTCACGTGTGCATCGATAGTGCTTTTATCTACCACTACCGCTTGAATCGGTTGCATTTGCGTAGCCGTAGAAGTTGGCTTTGGTGGTGTTGAAGAAAAATCCCCTAAAAATAGCACTAGCACCACCGCAACATGCAAAGTTACGCTAAATGATAATGCTACCAATAACTTATGATCCACGCTTATTTTTTCTCTGATGAGTCTGTCATTAAACCAACGGATGGTACACCTGCTTCTTTTTGTAATAACACCATGAGTTGTATTACAGCATCATAAGATACTGCTCCGTCTCCATTCACCACAACAGGAGTATCAGGTTCACGCGCTAAATGTGCGGCCACTAAGGTGGCTACTTCTTCGGCTGACATAGGTTCATTTTTACTTGTGCCTACCGCAAGGTAATAATTCCCTTGTGCATCAACAGACGCTACTAGTGGCGTTTTACTGTCTTTACTTAAAGGCTCGGCATCCGCTTTGGGTAAATCTACTTTAACCCCTTGAGTGATCAGTGGTGCAGTGACCATAAAGATGATCAGCAATACCAACATTACATCGATATAGGGAACAACGTTAATTTCTGCAACTTTACGACGTCTAACACGATTGTACATAATTTTGCGCCCTACCCTCTGTTTTCACCAGCCGTTTGACGATGCAAAATACTAGAAAATTCTTCCATAAAGTTACCGTAGCTATTTTCCAACTTTTCCACATGATGAGTAAATCGGTTATAGGCCATAACTGCTGGAATAGCGGCGAATAAGCCCATGGCTGTTGCAATAAGTGCTTCTGCAATTCCAGGAGCTACTTGCGCTAACGTTGCTTGCTCTTGTGCACCAAGCGCAATAAATGAATTCATGATCCCCCAAACTGTACCGAACAAACCAATATAAGGACTGATAGAACCAACCGTTGCCATAAACGGTAAATGCGTTTCTAATTGATCAACTTCTCGAGATAAGGCCACTCTCATCGCTCGATGAGTGCCATCAACAACAGCTTGTGGCGTATTAATATTGCTTTTGCGAATGCGAGCAAATTCTTTAAAACCAGCAACAAATAAGCTTTCAATACCATGAATATAACTACGTGCTGATATTTCACTATATAATTTACTTAAATCAGCCCCACTCCAAAATTTATCTTCAAATGTTTGTAATTGTTCTCGCGCAGCGCGTAATGCTTTGCGTCGTTGAAAAATCATCGTCCAACAAGCTATTGAAAAACCAAGTAATGTTAGCATTACTGCTTTCACCAATAGACTCGCTTGTAAAAATAAATCGAAAAAAGATAGTTCAGCTGACACCTGTAAATGCTCCTAATATAGTGTTCGGGATGGCACATGGCTTGGCACGTTGTAAATCAACATAGGCAATAAGCACTTCAACTTTGCATAAGCAAACTTGTTGTTCATTGGTAATATATTGAGTAAACCGCAGGCTAGCACGTTTTATTTCACTTATTGTTGAAGATATTGTGAGTAAATCATCCAGCTTTGCTGAAGCCATGTTGTCCATTTCAACCTTTCTGACCACAAATCCACAGTTTTGTTCTAAAAAAAATGATTGGCTTATACCAAGCTTTCGTAACCACTCGGTTCGAGCTCGTTCACAAAACTTGAGATAGTTGGCATGATAAACATTACCACCAGCATCAGTATCTTCATAAAAGACACGAACCTGATAATCTTCAGTTGGTTGTTGCATTAATTTATGTATGGCTTTTGCGTAGTGAATTTTCTTTCATATATTAATAGATTTTCTAGGTTACAAACAAGTGGTTAAATCAGATATAAAGGGATTTTTAGAATATATATCCATATTTAATGTAATTACATATTTTCAGGCTTTTTATGACAAGCTAATATCGACAAGTAACATTAGTTTTTCTAATGCAAAAACATAAATTTAATTCGTTTGATTACTGACGATGACTTACCTAAAATACTCTTGTTTTCTGAGCTAGCGCACAGGTATTTTTCTCCCCCTGGAATATATCTTTAGCCAGACTATTTGTTGATATTGATAGTTTACTATCTTTCTCTCTGACATGTTTTATGGAACATAAATTCCTTCTAGCAACTTGAGATTTAAGTTGGCCCACTTTACTAAAGTGGGCTTTTTTTTGTCTGTAATTTATGTAAGCAAAGATGGCCGAAGCTTATAGATTTAAGCGTTATGGTGAGTTATTCAGGCTTGATCATTGAAAAGTGTTGGTAGGCTTTATCTGTGACTATGCGACCACGGGGAGTGCGCTGTAAATACCCTTGTTGGATTAAAAAAGGCTCTAATACATCTTCTATTGTTTCACGCTCTTCACCAATTGCAGCAGCGACATTATCAAGTCCCACAGGCCCGCCACTGAACTTTTCAATAATCGCCAATAACAATTTTCTGTCCATGATATCAAAGCCTTCATTGTCAACTTCGAGCATATTTAGTGCTTTACTTGCGGTATCTTGACTGACTTCACCCGAGGTTTTTACTTCGGCATAATCTCTGACTCGACGTAGTAACCTATTAGCTATTCTTGGGGTACCTCGTGAACGTCTTGCCACTTCAAAAGCACCATTTTGTTCGATAGGTAAATTCAAAAAATGTGCTGAGCGATTCACTATTTCAGTTAAATCTTTGGTGTTATAAAACTCTAAACGTTGAACAATGCCAAAACGATCACGTAATGGTGAGGTTAATGCGCCCGCTCTTGTGGTTGCCCCAATAAGTGTAAATGCAGGTAAATCTAATTTTATCGAGCGCGCTGCAGGACCTTCACCTATCATAATATCAAGCTGATAATCTTCCATGGCAGGGTAAAGGACTTCTTCAACAACGGGACTTAAACGATGAATTTCATCAATAAAAAGTACATCATTTTCTTCTAAATTAGTTAATAACGCGGCTAAGTCTCCTGCTTTTTCAAGTACAGGGCCTGAAGTGGTACGAATATTTACACCCATTTCATTAGCAACGATATTGGCTAAGGTCGTTTTTCCTAAACCTGGAGGGCCAAATATGAGTAGATGATCGAGTGGTTCACCTCGATTTCTCGCCGCTTCGATAAAAATTTCCATTTGCGCTTTTACATGATCTTGTCCAGTATAATCTGCCAGTAATTTTGGACGAATTGCACGATCTACGCCTTCATCTTCTGGAGCTGCAACTGGTTGTATCAATCTATCGGCTTCAATCATAATTATCTCTGGGTTAATCTCTTGGTATTAATCTCTTGGTACTAATCTCTTGGTATTAATCTCTTGGTA
>DAINNQ010000141.1:0-6852 GCA_036735825.1 Alteromonadaceae bacterium
TGGTCTAGCTTTCGCCTGATAGGCAAAGTGCCTAAAGCAGATGTGTTTGTTATCGTGTTAGTTTCAGGTGTTACTGTGGCTACAGACTTAGCCATCGCGGTAGTCGTTGGCGTGATTGTTTCAGCATTAGTGTTTGCTTGGGAACATGCCAAACACGTTAATGTTCGTCGCAGTCAAAACGAACAAGGTTCAACCGTTTACGAAGTGCATGGGCCACTGTTTTTCGGTTCAGTCTCTAATTTTCTAGAACAGTTTGATATGGACAATGATGCGGATGATGTCATTGTTGAATTTAAGAACTCCCGTGTGGCGGATCATTCTGCGATTGAAGCGATTGACGTATTAGCTGAGCGTTATTTAAGCCGCGGAAAAACGATGCACCTTAGACACTTAAATCAAGAATGTAAGCAATTGCTCACTAAAGCGGGTAGCTTGGTAGAGATTAATTTAATTGAAGATCCTGATTATCATATTGCTACTGATAAATTAGCGTAATGATTGAATAGATTTTAGTAAAGCCTATAAGCTATATTGAGTTATAGGCTTTATTTTTTGGCCATAGGAAATTTATGCAGTTAGAGTTTTTTGATGTACCTAGCCCTTGTATTGGTGTTTGTCAGTCGGATGATAAAGGCCTATGTAAAGGCTGTCTTCGTACACGTGACGAACGTCAAAATTGGATTAATTTCTCTACCGATGATAAACAAAAAGTCATCAAACGCTGTATTCAAAGAAAAAAACGTAAAGACGGTAAGCTCAAAGTAAAAGAAATTGAGCAAGAAACGGCTGTCGTTCAACCTTCGTTATTAGATCCTCCTGTAAAAGTTTGCACCAAAAATTCAACAGATTTGGATTTTGGTGATTTTGAGTTATAAAGAATTCGTTTGATAAGCATTAGCTCAATAAATTAACAGCTCGAAAGCACTCCATTTTGAAAAATACTCAGAAAAATATTACTTAACGTCATGATGTTTTTATCCATTTAAAAGATTTGGTCTATGCTTAATGGTATCAAAAATCTATTGAGTCAAGTGAATTGAACGAACAATCTGATGCCAGATATATTGAGCATTTAGAGCAACAGTTGATAGAGTTTAAGTATGCTGAAAAATTACAGCATGCGCTCTTTAAAATTGCGTCTATTTCACATGATGAAGTGCAATTACAAGATTTATATCATCAAGTGCATCTCATCATTAGTAAAATATTAGATGCGAAAAATCTTTTTATTGCGCTATATAACGAGGAAGAGAAAAGTTTATATCTTCCATATTTTGTCGATGAAAAGGACGTTGGCGATAAAGATATAACTGGGCAGACTTTGTCTGTCGGAAATGGTTTAAGCTCTTATGTTATCCGCACGCGATCACCGCAATTATTAACCCCGGAAACTATTCAAACCCTAATTAGCGAACAAGAAATTGATCAAGTGCTTGGCTCATCAGATTTTACTTGTTGGATGGGGGCACCAATGGTCACAGGTGATATTTTGCATGGAATTATGGTCGTTCAATCGTATACAGAGGATTTCACCTATAATCAAAAAGATCTGCAGTTGTTAGACTTTGTCGCCAATCATGTCGCCATTGCAATTGAAATGAATATTAATGAAACACAGCGACGTGAATCTCAGTTAAGACTTGCTGAGCAGCATCGCTTGTTAGAACAAAAAAATATCACCTTAACCAAAACAATTAATAAATTACAGCGCGCACAAGAAGAGCTTGTCCAACGCGAAAAAATGGCGTCATTGGGGGGGTTGGTTGCTGGTATTGCTCATGAGATAAATACACCACTCGGTATTTGTGTTACTGCGGTCAGTCATTTAACCGAAGAGCATAAAGAGATAAAAAAAGCCTTTGATGAAGAAAGGTTAACTGAGCAAGCGTTAATTGAATATTTTGATGAGTTTGACCAAGGTTTAAAAATTCTTACCACCAATGCCCAAAGAGGTGCAGATCTTGTTAGAAGTTTTAAACAAGTGGCAGTTGATCAATCATCAAATGAAAAGCGTACCATCAATATGGCGCAATATATCAATGAAATTTTGCTCTCATTAAAACCAAAGTTAAAACGCTTAAATCATCAAATCATGGTTGATTGCGCTAGTGATTTAGTGGTTGATATAAACGCGGGTGCCATAGCTCAAATTATCAGTAATTTAATTATGAATTCAGTCATTCATGGTTTTGAAGGGATCGAACGGGGCAATATTCAGATAAAAATTTATAGTAAAAATCAGTTTTTATTGATTCATTTTGTTGATGACGGCAAAGGATTGGATGAACAACACTTAGCGCAATTATTTGAACCGTTCTTTACCACCAAACGTGGTGAGGGCGGGAGTGGCCTAGGTACACACTTAGTGTTCAATTTAGTCAATTCATCATTAAACGGCAAAATTAAAGTCAAAAGCACATTAGGAAAAGGCTTAGCTTATTTAATTAAAATTCCAATTTAATTAAATAAACTAACAAGCAAATAAACAAAAAAGCTAATCGATATAACGATTATTGATTGCTACTGCGAGTTGAATGTTGTCGAGCATCACTTTTACAACTTGTGGATCTAAATGATTGCCACTCGCTTGTTCGAAAAATTTAATCACTTCTTCTAAAGGCCAAGCATCTTTATAACATCGTTTATGCGTTAACGCGTCAAACACGTCAGCCACGGCAACAATTCGGGCATAAATATGAATATCTTCACCTTTAAGCTGTTTGGGATAGCCGCTACCGTCAAATTTTTCATGATGTTGAGCTGAAATAATTGCGGCTGCTTTTAAAATAGGGCGTTGTGAACCTTGTAAAATATCATAACCTATCTCGGGATGACGTTTCATTTCATCCATTTCTTTATCGTTCAATTTGCCAGGTTTAAGTAATATTTTATCGGGAGTCGCTATTTTGCCAATGTCGTGCATCGGCGCTGCTTGTTTCAACAGCTCAGCTTCCTCTTGAGTAAAACCAAGTTTTTTCGCCAACATAAATGATACTTCTGACATGCGTCTAATATGATTGCCAGCTTCATTAGAACGAGACTCTACAACATCACCTAAGCGGTAAATTAACTCTTCTTGCGTATCAATCATTTCTTTATTTAGCAAGAGATTATCGAATGCCAAACTGACATTTCCTGAGAATATTTCAAGTAATTTTGCATCTATGCTTGAAAGGCTCGATACGCCTTTTAAGTACAATAAGCTGATTTTTTCAGACTGACTCGGAAAGTACCCCACTAAGACATCATTTTCATAAATACTTTGTTTTTGTTCAATCGCTTTATTGAAGTACTGATAAGCTATTTGATCAATTGAGTCATCACCTGAATCATTTGTGATTTGAGCGATGATTTTAAAGTCATTTTCAGTGTAAACCGCACCAATACCCGTCACTTGAATTAATACACTGCTTTGATCTATACGAAGTAACGACATGATTTGTTGCAGTAATCCGCTAAAAAACTTAGTTAATGAACGTTGCTCTAACACGTTACTTGTTGATTCTATTACTCGTTCTAAACCATTACGGTATTGCTCTTGATATTTTCTTGCCGTATCAACTTCAATAATATCTCGATAGGCTCTAAGGGCTGAATAAACGGCGGTAAAGAGTTTTTTTCGATCTAATTCAGTTTTTTCTTTGTAGTCGTTAATATCATAGTCAACGATTACTTTTTCTTCTGGCGCTTGCCCAGGTTGACCAGTTCGAAGCACAATGCGCGAAAATTTATTCTGTAAATCTTCTCTTATCCATTTGGCTAATAACAAACCAGAGTCATCAGTTTCCATCACCACATCTAAGAAAATTAACGCGATATCACTCTCTTTAGAAAGAATTTTTTTGGCTTCTTCGCCTGAATACGCATGCAAGAAGGTGAGTTTTCTATCGTCGAGTTCAAAGCGTTTAAGTGCCATTGTAGTGATGTGATGAATATCTTCTTCATCGTCCACGATTAATATTTTCCAAGGCAGTGCAGTGGTGTTTTCTGGTGTAGCTAAGAATGATAATGGCATAAGGTGATTAATAAAGTGATCATATATTAGGTATAGAACATCATGACTTTTATACCAAATTTTAAATGATGAGGATTTTTAAACCTTGATGAATATGGTTATTTGTTTGTAAATTTTAGAGTGCAACAAAAAGTTGACAGCCAAATTTCGCTGTTTTTTGTCGTTCGTAGCGTTTCAAAGTTGCGCTGTTATAATGTCGGCAATTATTTTCTAAGTGATGTTTACGGCTATACTGTAAGGCTTAAACACGCTAATTTTGGAGTATTTTTGTTCATGTCGACGAGTCATCTTCTAAATGAAACTCATCACCCAGAGCTAACAAGTTGGGTTGCTTCTGCTAATCGTGATGGTTGTGATTTTCCAATTCAAAACTTGCCATTTGCTGTTTTTCGTCAGCAAGGCAGCAATGAAGCATTTCGAGGCGGTGTCGCTATTGGAGATCAAATACTTGATTTAGCGGCAGCTAAAGAATCAGGTGTTTTTTCTGGCGTTGCTCAACAAGCTTTAGATGCTTGTGCATTGAGTGAATTAAATACTTTTATGGCGATGGGAAAAACCGTGTGGAGCGCGTTAAGAGCGGCACTTTCTCAAGCACTTTCAGCAGGTAATGCTGCTGAAAAAGCGTTAGCGTCATGTTTAATCAATCAAGCTGATGCAGAATATGCTCTCCCTTGCCAGATTGGTGATTACACTGACTTTTACACGTCAATTCACCATGCAACCTCGGTAGGTAAAAAGTTTCGTCCAGACAATCCTTTATTACCTAATTACAAATGGGTGCCTATTGGTTATCACGGTCGTTCTTCTTCGATAGAAATATCTGGTAGTCCTTTTAAACGCCCTAAAGGGCAAACGAAAGCGCCAACGGCAACTGAACCTTCTTTCGGTCCATGTAAACGTTTAGATTATGAATTAGAAGTGGGTATTTTTATCGGTGCTGGTAATGCGCTTGGAGATGCTATTACTATTGAACAAGCGGAAGATCATGTTTTTGGTATTTGTATTTTTAATGATTGGTCTGCTCGAGATATTCAAGGCTGGGAATATCAACCATTAGGTCCATTTTTATCGAAAAATTTTGCGTCGACAATTTCGCCATGGATTGTTACTACAGAAGCCCTAGCGCCATTTAAAGGGGAGTGGACTCGTGATAAAGCAGATCCTCAACCTATGCCTTATCTAGAATCTGATAACAATCGTGCAACTGGCTCATTTGATATTCAATTACAAGTTTTGCTTGAAACAGAAAAAATGCGTCAAAGAAATGAACAAGCAGTACAATTATCGCAATCGAATTTTAAAGACTCATACTGGACAGTGGCGCAAATGGTTGCTCATCACACAGTAAACGGTTGTAATTTGCGTGCAGGTGACATGTTTGGTTCAGGCACTCAGTCTGGCCCAAATGCTGATGAAGCGGGATCTTTACTTGAATTGTCAAATGCGGGTTCTGAACCTATCAGCTTGCCTAATGGTGAAACGCGTACTTTTCTTGAAGACGGCGATAATGTCATCATGACTGGTTGGTGTGAAAAGCAAGGCGCTAAGCGTATTGGTTTTGGTTTTGTCGAAGCAACAATTTTACCAGCGGAATAAATAGTTATCTTGAGTGGCAGAAATGTGGCAGAAGTTTAGATGTTCTTTCTGTAACACTATGATAATCAAGATTAAAGAAAAGGCTTGAGTAATGCTCAAGCCTTTTTTGTATTTTTGTTAAAGTTAAAGTTAAAGTTAAAGTTAAAGACAGTATAGAAACTTAGCGTTTTATACCTCACCATCTTCTATCACTTCTTGCTCAGCTTTTGCTGCTTCTAGCCACAATTGGTAAGCAGGTAAAGTTAACATGTGGTTCATATAGTTTTTGATATTTTCAGGAACCGTTACTTGATAACTGTGTAAACGTGATACCACAGGTAGATAAAACGCATCAGCAATGCTGAATGCGCCGAATAAGCATGGTCCTGAGCTTTGTGCTAAGCATTCCTGCCAGATAGCTAAAATGCGATTTATGTCGTTCTGGCAGTCTTGAGAATAGTTGATAGCTTTTGGCGTACGACGACAATTCATTGGCATTTCGCTGCGCAGAGCAAAAAAACTTGTGTGCATTTCAGCACAAATTGAACGAGCTTTCGCTCTATCTAACGCTTTTTCTGGATAAGCTTTTCCGTGTAAATATTGTTCGTTGATATATTCACAAATTGCCAATGAGTCCCAAATTTTTTCTTGCTGGTCGATTAATACAGGCACTTTATTGTTCGGGCAAACAGACGACATTTCTTGCAAGGTTTTATCGGTAAATAGCGCTATTTTTCGTTGAGTAAATTCAATATTAAATTGCTTAAGTAAAACCCAAGGGCGTAATGACCAAGAAGAATAATTTTGATTGCCGATAACCAGTTCCATTGTCTTTCCTTTTTATCCTAGTGAGGGTATTTGTGGTTGATACTTTCTTATTTCATCTTTGTTTTAAAACATCAGAGTATGAGTATAAGAAGCTTGTTTAGAGTAATTTAAAGCTAGATAAATTTAAAGTGAAGGTTCGATGAACTCAATCATTTTTTGGCTTAATCTGAAGTGACATGAGAGAAAATGATAGAAATAAGTTTAGCTCTAAACTATTTGTGGATAAAAAACCCAACAAAACTGCATAAATATCCATCAAAAATGACAGTGTGTTTTTTCACCAGTCTATGATCTTTGCGATAACTGGCAGTAAATAAGCGATAAAGAGTGTTGTATAAGATATACACTGTTAAGTTTTAGTTAAATTATCGTATTCTTAATGTGTCTAAAAAAATATTATTCGATAAGTTCATTTTATTTTTATTTTATTTTTG
>DAINNQ010000142.1:0-6849 GCA_036735825.1 Alteromonadaceae bacterium
CCTATATACTTATTGAACGATTAAAGCGTGGTATAAAAACCACGCTTTTTTTGTTATTTTTTCTCTTAAAAACTACATAACTGGTTAATTTGGTTTTCAAGAACAGTTCAAACCGTTACACTAAAAACATGAAAAATATCAGGATATTATTAGCATGAATGCTCACGAATATGCCATTCAAGCAAATGGGTCATTTGCACTTCCAGACGCTTGTTTTAAAGTGAAATCATTGATGGAAGATGAAAACTCAACGATCGAAGATTTTGCCGATGTGATCAGTGTTGACCCATCAATGACGTCGCGATTATTACAAATTGCCAACAGTGCTATTTATAGTTTTCCAGGTGAAATTAGTACTATATCTCGCGCGATTACCATCATTGGTACTCAAGCGATATACAACATGATGTTAGTGGATGTTGCCGCTTCTGCGTTTAAACACTTTTCTAATCAGGCAATTGATCTTAAACGCTTTTGGCGAATGAGTGTTTTTTGTGGTTTAGCGACTAAAAACTTAGCTATCAAGTCGGGCATTCGTGATATTGAGCGATTATTTGTTGCGGGTTTATTGCAAAACTTTGGTGAACTTATTGTGGCTAAAGTGACGCCTGAGCTTGCTCAAAGCTGTGAAAAATATAGCCCTGAATTATTACCTTGGGAACTACAAAAACAAGAACTTGGTTTTACTTATACGGATATTTCTGCGGAATTATTAAAAATTTGGCAAATTCCAGAAAAGATTATTTTACCTATTCGCCATTATAACGAAGCTCATGTGATACAAATTAATAAAGACGTCAAAGTATTGTATTTAGCTTCTCGGCTAGCCTTGGTCGATTCTCATCCTGAGTCATTTAACTATGACGATACTGTGGATGAATCTTTGTGTAAAAGCTTAGGTATTTCAACCGATGATTTAAATGCCTCGGCTGATTTTGCTAGCCAAGAAGCGGCAAATATTTTACATATAATGGATGCCAAATTATTTACGCGTTAACTTTATAACAGTAGGTAATTATTTGGTTTTTAATTGTTTTTTAAGTGCACTTCTTGAAGGTGCACTTTTTTTTATACAGCCGTTTACGTAAAGGTTAATCTAAACAGAAGACATTGCATAAAAAGCTTGATAGCATCGAGCATCAAAAATAATAATGAGCATGATTCATCACGGTGAATATGACTCATAAGAATAATTGTTAAACGCCTTAAAATTATTATAAGAAGGATTACATGACAGCATCTAGAGAACACTTTAGCTCCCGAATTGGGTTTATTTTGGCTGCAGCAGGCTCTGCAGTGGGGATTGGTAACTTAGTTGGTTTTCCAGTTAATGCCGCAAAAAATGGTGGTGGTGCCTTTTTACTTGTTTATGCTTTATTTGTATTTTTTATTTGTTTACCTGTGATGATTGCTGAAATGGCCGTCGGGCGAAAAACACAAAAAGAGCCAGTGGGAGCATACAAGTCTTTAAGTAACGGTAGTAAAACATGGGGCGCTGCTGGATTTTTAGGTGTGTTAACACCGTTCATGATCGCCGTGTTTTACATGGTGTTAACCGTATGGTTATTTGGCTATATTGTGCTGACCTTAATGGGAGAACTAGAGTTTCTTGCCAGTGCCGATGGTTTTGGCACTTTCATTAATAGTCCTTATCTTTTTGTTGCTATGGCTGTCGTTGCTGGGATCATCAATTTTATCTTAGTGGCTGGTGTAAAAGATGGTATAGAAAAAGCCGCCAAAGTATTAATGCCGACGTTATTCGTTATGCTTATTCTTATGGTGATATTTGTTCTGACGCTTGATAACGCTATGGCAGGTGTTGAGTTTTTCATTATTCCTGACTTTGCTAAAATTACCCCATCGGTCATTAATGGCGCTTTAGCACAAGCCTTTTTCTCATTGTCATTAGGCATGGGGATTTTAATCACTTACGGTTCATATATTGACAATAAAACGAATATTGCTAACTCAGCTAAACTCGTTGCAATTACTGATACTGCTGTGGCTTTTACTGCTGGCTTGATGATTTTACCCGCCGTTTTTTCTTTTAATCCTAATGTTAATCCGAATGAATTAAGTGATAGTTCAGTATCATTAATATTTACCTTTTTACCGAAAATATTTTTAGCGCTACAAGCTTCTATTGGTTATATCGGCGCGAGTGCTGTCGCGGCATTCTTTTTCATCTTAGTGTTTTTCGCTGCTATCACTTCGCTGGTCTCTATTTTAGAAGTGCCCGTGTCGTATTTAGTAACTGAGAAATGCCAAAGTCGTAAAAAAGCCTTAACTACGTTATTAATGACGGCAGGTTTACTTACAATCTTCGCGACATTGTCATTTGGTATGGTGACATTCTTCACTGAATTTACCAGTTATGCTGGTGGTACGCGTTCATTCTTTGATGTGGTTTATGATATTTTTTATGACACCATTTTACCGTTAAACGGTTTCTTGTTATGTGTGTTTGTAAGTTACCGCTGGAAGAAGAAGCAATTATCAGAAGAGCTGGCTATGGGCAGTGAAAGTTACAAAGGCAGCTGGGTTGAAAAATATGTGAATTTTTCACTAGGAACCTTTATTCCTGTGATCGTATTCTTTATTTTTATTAATACCGTTGCTGCTAAATTTTTCGGTATCAATCTATTCGGTTTTTAATTAATCGTCTCTGATTGGATAATAGCTTTCGAAAAAGCCGCTTGATTTGTTATCATGCGGCTTTTTTATGTCTGCGTATTTTACATTCATTACCATTCATATTACTCATTTATATAAGTCGTTCATAAAAGTCATTTATATAAGTCACTGCAATAAGCCTAAGCCATTAAAACCATGATTGAACACATCAAAGAAAATATTAAATTTGCTGATTTATCGCAATGTCAGCGAGTATTTCACGGCAGAGGCCACGCATTTAAACATTTAGAACATGTGAATGTTGATTGGTTTTCGCCTGTGCTATTAATTACGTTATATCAGCCAGTTGAACAATCGTGGTTGAGTGAGTTAATTGCTCCTTTACGAGAAATGTTCGCAGAATGTCACTCGATTCAAGTGCAGCATAGATATCAAAAATATGCGCCAATTGATGTGCTCTTTGGTGAGGAAGTGACTCATACAATCGTCAATGAGCATGGTCTTAAATATCATATTCATTTAGGGCAATCTCAAAATTGCGGTTTATTTCTTGATATGGCCAATGGCAGAAAATGGTTACTAGAAAACGCGCAAGAGAAAAATATTCTCAATTTATTTGCTTATACTTGTGCTTTTTCTATTGCTGCAATGGCTGGTGGTGCCAAGCAAGTGGTGAATATTGATATGGCAAAAGCGGCCTTATCAAAAGGGCGTGAAAACCATAAGCTCAATCAACAAGATATTAGCAAAGTGAAGTTTGAAGGCGTTGATATATTTAAGTCATATGGGCGATTAAAAAAATATGGCCCTTATGATGTGCTGGTTTGTGATCCACCGTCGTTTCAAAAAGGCAGTGTTGATATTGAACGAGATTACAAAAAAATTATTAAACGTATTCCGCAATTAATGAATCATGGTGCGGACATCTTGCTGTGTTTGAATTCGCCTGATTTAAATGAAGCGTTTTTATTAGCTGAAGTAGAACGTGAATGCCCAAGTTGTATTTTTGAAAAGCGCATTGCTAATCCAGAAGTATTTAACGAAAGTGTTGAAGGTAAAGGTTTAAAGGTTTTACATTTTAAATATTTACCGTAGCACGTTAATTTTCAATGATAATTCAGGCTTAACATTAGTTTAGGCTTTAGTATTAGCTAAGCTGTAAGTTAACGGTTATTAGTTAAGGTATTTGTTTAAGTACTCGTATGGTTGGAAAAATATGTTTATAGGTAATAATACTCATGTTATTACCCCTTGTGTGGGGCAATGTGGGCTTAATGAAGATGATATTTGCCAAGGGTGTTATCGCACTTCTGCTGAAATTACTGACTGGGTGAATAAATCTGAAGATGAAAAAATCGATATCGTTATCAGATGTAAAAAAATGATGGCTCAGCAAGCTCAGAATGATTAAAAGCCCAAGTGTTTAATTCACAACAACTCGCGCGGCGAGCAAAATTAAAAAGCTGCCAGTAACTCGATCAATAATGTGACTATTACGTTTTAATTTTTCTAAAACAGGACCACGAGAAAACATAAACGCCACCAATAAATACCAAGCAGTGTCGATAATACCCACGGTTGACACCATGATGATTTTTTTCTCGATAGTGGCATTTGCATCGACAAATTGACTAAATAACGCTAAGAAAAATATTGCTAATTTAGGGTTTAAAAACGCAATCAAAAATCCGTCTCGCCAGCCATTAATTACTTGTTTGTTGGTTTGCTTGTTGTTAGTTTCATCTTGATCACCTAGTTCAAGACTTTGCTTTTTGCTCATCAAGGCTTTAACACCAAGATAAAGTAAAAATGCTGCACCCGCATATTGGATCACGTCAAACAATATCGGCGATTGTACAATGATCACACCTATGCCTAATGCCGTTAATGCGGCATATAAAGCGACTCCTGCGCCATGACTAATTGCCGTTGCATAGCCTTGTTTAGAGCCGCCAAACAAAGTGTTTTTAACGACAACCGCTAAACTTGGCCCTGGTGAAAGCGCGCCCATGACACAGATAAGTGTTAATGATAACCAAAGATGAAGTTCCATACCGTTTACTCTTTTATAGTCTGTTGTGCCGTTGGGAGTTATTGTTTAATACGCAGAAAACTTGCGAATCTTGGCACACCTCGTTGTGTTTTACCAACATATTTATAGGTGATGATACTGCCAATTGGAGCGGGATCTTTACGTTGTTCATCGCTAAAGCCCGAGCCAATTTTAAATTGTATGCCTTGTTCATTCTCAACTAACATTGCACCGAGCATGTTTTGATATTTACCTTTGCCATTAAAGTGTTGAATAACCTTTGCTTCAGCATCCTGATATTGCTTAAGTTTCATCAAGCCTTTGTTGCGTCCTCGTAGATAAAACGCATGTTGATGATGCAGCATTAAGCCTTCGCCATTATCAGCGACAACCTTGTTTAACTCATCATAAAGTGCTTTGTTAGTGCTCAAACGATATTGCTTAATCATAGCGAGAAAAGGCGAGGGTGAATGCAGGAGCAAGTTTTTCATTGCTTGAATTCGAGCGGTAAAATTATCTTTGTTGTCGGGCAGGTCAAAAACCATAAACCGAAGGTGCTGCCAGCATTGCTCGTTAATATTTTTTCTTTTGACACATGAAACTATGTCTTGAAAGCTATTTCGCTGACTCCAAAGTTCACCGTCAAGTGCGGTTAATGGCCAGTTTTCGGTAAACCAAAGTGGCGTGTGAATGAGGTTACCTTGTCGAGTAAATAGTTGTTTCCCATCCCAATATCCTCTAACGCCATCGAGTTTTTCACTGATCCAATAATCAGCCACGGTAAACTCTTCAGTGATTGGTATGCCGTGTTGTAATGGCAGCTCGGAGGGATTTTGGGCGAAAGTTTGCTGAGTTAAAATTATCCATACAATAAGATAAAAAATGCGATTTCGCATGATGAACATCCTTGTTCTTAATCTGATACTGAAATATATAAGTATAGGTTACTTCCATTGGTATTAATCAATGAGTATAGAAAGGATGTTGATAAATGCACTTTTTGTCGATGGGAATTTTGTACTACACTGAATTGTATTCAAGGATTGAAAAGGACTGTACAGGATGTACGTGAAAATACTCATTTTACAATTAATGCTGATGAGCTTTTTTAGTTATGCAGGTAAAAAACAATGCCAACCGTATTTAGATAAGCTGCGTAATATTCAGTCAATGCAAAAAGTAGGGCACAGCAATAGTAAAGGTCGCTCACTTTCACAACGAGAAGAAAAAGCTCGAGAGGTGTGGTGGCAATGTCAGCAAGGAAAATTGCCCAAAGCTAAGGTGAAGAAGTCTAATTCTTCTAAATCCGCTAATTCTTCTAAACGTAAAAATACGACCCCAGCTAAAAAGTCTTTTGTTGTTAGTCAAAAGACCAAACAGGCTAAAACGGGCTCAACATCGGAATTTAATTTAACCAATAAGTTGGTCATCAAAGGCAAGTTTCAAGGAGAGAAGCAACAGCGTTGGCTTGATTATTATCAGCAGCCTGAACAGTGTATCAAGCCTAAGTCCACGCAAACATTTGCATTTTGTATGGAAAATCGTCGGTTGCAACAGCAAGCTTTTGATAAAGCTGATCAGCAAACTCAACGTGTGTATTAGCTAAATATTGGTTTTTCTCACTAGATATCAATCGTTTGGTTCGGTAATGTAATGCTTAATATATTGAATTTTAATGAAATTTTTATGTGGTTTATATATTGCTTAGATAATTAACTTCGTAAGGTTTTCATCATAATGAGTGGTATATGTTAAAAAAAGTTCAAAATGTCCTATTAATGATCATTGGTTTTACTTTAGTGGCGATTGGCTTACTATTTATTATCTTACCGGGTCCAGCGATTATCTTCTTACCTGTTGGTTTAGCTATTTTAAGTTTACAGTTTGATTGGGCGAAAGTGTGGTTGAAACGGTGTCAGCGCATGATGAGAAAAAGCGCTGTTGCTTTAGATAATTTATGGTTGAAAGGTAAGTATTGGTTGAAAATGCGTAAGAGCAACAGATATTACTGAACGGTTAAGTACTTGTCTTTGATTACTTGCCTTTAAGTCATTGCTTTTGGGTTTTTCACTCATGCTTGCCTATGAGTGAAAAACGTCAGTTGATGCTATTAAACGATGAGTTTTAGGCTAAAAAACTCGCTTTTTTATCATTATATTCGTTCACTATCGCATCCATAGTTG
>DAINNQ010000143.1:0-6831 GCA_036735825.1 Alteromonadaceae bacterium
TGAATACTCATTATCAACAAGCCATTACACATTGGCAGTTAATTGTTGATGATGGCCGTAAAAGCGTTAATCTTGATGCGTTAAAAAGTGCCATTGCTGAAGCGAAAAATAGATTGGCGTTAACCGGTGGTGAAACTGACAGTGCAGCCAATAGCCAAGGGCCACAGCTGTTACTTAAAGTGAAAGCGTCAGATGAAATTATAGAACAGCTTAATCAAGGTGAAGACAGAGTCGTCTTTATTTACGCGACTCCGACAAATGGCTCAAGAATGCCTGTAGCAGCGGTTAAAATTCAAGCGAGTGATTTACCTATTGATATTGTTCTAAACGATGCCAGAGCTATGTCACCACAAGCAAAATTGAGCGATGTTGAGCAAGTTAATGTCTATGCGATTATTTCTAAAGATGGTGGCACGGGCATTAAACCTGGTGATTTTAAGGCCGAAGTGAAGAATGTCAACGTGGCTGAAACTCAAGCGATTAACTTAATTATTGATAGTCTTGTCGAAAAGAAAGTCGAGTAAAAAGCCGAACAAATAAAGCCCAATAATAAAAGTCGAATAGTACGGAGTAAAATATTGAAATCTCGTTTTTTAGGTCGTGATAAATCGATTCATCAGCAGTCGAGAAAAACTGGTATTTTGTTGACGAATCTAGGTACACCTGAAGCGCCAACTAGTTCAGCATTAAGAACCTATTTAAGAGAGTTTTTATCTGATCCTCGCGTTGTTGAAATTCCACGTATCGTGTGGATGTTGATTTTACACGGAATAATTTTACGTGTTCGTCCTAAAAAATCTGCCAAGTTATATGAAAGTATTTGGACAGACAAGGGCTCGCCACTGTTAGTGATTTGTGAGCAAATAAAAGATAAAGTCGCGCACAAGTTAAAGGTGATTGATCGTAATGATTTGTTAGTCGATTTGGCGATGCGATACGGAAAGCCGTCAATTGCTGAAGCATTAGATAAATTTCAGCAACAAGGCGTGGATAACATTATCCTTTTACCCTTGTATCCTCAGTATGCAGGGCCGACAACAGGATCTACCTTCGATGCCGTGGTTGATACCATCAAAAAATGGCGTTGGATCCCATCACTTCATTTTATTAACGGATATTATGATCACCCGAAATATATCACGGCATTAGCCAACAGTGTGCAAGAGCATATTTCTGCTCATGGTAAACCCGATAAATTGGTTTTGTCTTATCATGGCATGCCTAAATATTTTCTCGAAAGTGGTGATCCTTATTATTGTTTTTGTCACCAAACTACGAAATTATTGATGGAAGAGCTCAACTTTTCAGCAGATGATTATGTCATGACTTTCCAATCTCGCTTTGGTAAAGCTGAGTGGTTAAAACCTTACACGGATGAAACTCTCGCCAGTTTAGCGCAAGCAGGGCATAAGCATGTTGCGATAATTAGCCCTGCCTTTAGCGCTGACTGCTTAGAAACATTAGAAGAATTGGTGCATGAAAATAAAGCGGTTTTTCTTGAAGCTGGCGGTGAACAATATCATTATATTCCAGCATTAAATGATCGCGATGATCATTGTGAAGCGCTTGTAGATATTATTCATCAGCAATTGAAAAGCTAATATTTTCAGTTGAACACCATTTGGCGTTAATCATTTAAAACGAAGTTAACGGGCTTATTTCGTTCGAGTTTGAGCTTGCTCTTGTACTTAAACCAATTGATCTTTTTATACATGCTCATCAAAATACCTAAGCCTAACAAAAGTATTACCACACTGCTTGGCTCGGGGACTTTTGTTATTGGCAGCAAACTTTGTTGGTAATTTGCAAGTCCTACTGTCTCTTGAGCATGTATCCAAGTAAAGTCACTAAGTTGATTCCCTGTGCCTGATAACTGCAAGCTGTAGCCTACAGGTGTCGAGGACGATTCTGAAATTCCAATATCATGACTTGTCATACCTATTGCCGCGCCACTAGAAGCAATGATACTGCCCTCATAAGAAATAAATTGTTGAACAAGGCCACTTTCATCTATTAACGCAAAGCCGTCGGCAGCGCCATTTTGAATACCTTGATAAGAAAACACTGCAAAGCCAAAGCCTGAAGATTGGTGACTCAATGAGCCAGATAAATCAATTGTGTGGTAAACGCTCCCGTCACTGCCGTTATATAACGCAATTTTCCAAAGAGAAAGATCCGTGCCTGATTGACCGATAAGCTCAATAAATTCGTTTTGATCTGCACCTGTGTTGTCGTAATGAAACTCATTAATATAAACGGAAGGAAACGAGGTGATTAGGCTTGCTGTAGCGTTAAAGCTCGTGAACACAAGACCTATGATACATACGCAAATTGCGCAAATTTTTTGGTAAATAGCGGTATTAAAATTTTTCGACAAGAAAGCCATAGAATAAATCCTTTTAATCGTTGAGGCGTCACATCATGTGAACGCACAAGGGGTAAAACTGTTTTGTAAAAATGAATGATAAAAATCAGTGTAGTAAAAGATTTAGAAAAGGCGAAAATTTTTTAAGAAAAATTTAAACACAGTCAGAGTGACTAGCTTTTATTGCTTGAAATAGCGGCTTAAAGAGTGAAAACTATAAAATGGAGGCGATAAAAAAGGAGCAATCACTGCTCCTTTTTAGGAATTTTTTAAAGCGTTAAATTAAGTTTTGCTTAATTTAAGAAGCGCTCAGATTTAGAAGAACTAAATTAAGAAGCTACTACGTTTTTAGCTTCTGGGCCTTTTTGACCTTGTTCTACTGTGAACGTTACCGCTTGACCATCAGTCAAAGTACGGAAGCCGTCACCAGAAATTGCGCTGAAGTGAACAAACACGTCAGGACCATTTTCTTGCTCGATGAAACCAAAGCCTTTTGATTCGTTAAAAAATTTTACTTTACCAGTTACTGTATCAGACATACCAACATTTCTCGCAGGTTATAAATTAAAAATAAGCTATAAATATAGCCATATACGGAGTAAATGCCCTCTACCTAAAGTACAGACAGAGAAAGGTTTCCAATAACACATTTCTATTAGCGCCAGGTTAATCACTCTACTATTTATTGCTAAACAATGTGAGGATGATCTTTCCTTCTCCCGAAACGCAAAAACTCAACGCGACCACATACTAACACAATAGTTCCGCAAGATCTTGATAAAAAATGAAATTTACTTTACTTTTTTGTGACATAAAGAAAGCCAGCGTAATTGCTGGCTTTATTCGATGGCTTAACTTCTCTATTAACAAATAAATAACACAAAGCTTATATTTAGTTAAGCAAGGCGTATTTTTCGTTAACCCTCAAAAGTGCTTTCATGAGTTTTTTACAACGCCGCTATTTGCTCTTTTTGTTCGATCATTTTCGCCAGTGTTGATTCTGCTTCTGCAAGTTTGGCTTTTTCTTTAGCAATAACCGCTTCTGGCGCTTTTGCGACAAAGTTTTCATTACTTAACTTGCCACGTACTTTTTGACTGTCGCTGGTTAATTTCTCAATAGCTTTGGTTAAACGCGCTAGTTCTGCATCTTTGTCAATTAAGCCTGCCATGGGTATCAATACCGTCAAATCGCCGATCACTGCACTGGCAGATGCTGGAATTTCATCATCTTTTGACAACACAGTGATAGATTCTAACTTCGCTAGTGCTGATAAAAATTGCTCATTCTCATCAAGTCTACGTTGATCGTCTTGATTAACGTTGGTTAACAAGACAGGTAATGGCTTGCTTGGACTGATATCCATTTCACCACGAATATTACGAATAGCGACAATAAATTGTTTCACCCATTCAAGATCTTCACTGGCTTTGTTGTCGACCGCACTTTCATCATATTGAGGAAAGTGTTGGATCATAATGCTATCACCCGTTTTCTCAAAATTAGTCAAAGGGACAACACGTTGCCAAATTGTTTCGGTAATAAATGGCGTAATAGGGTGCATTAAACGTAATAACGTTTCTAACGTTTCAACTAAAGTTTTGCGCGTGCCACGTTGTTGTGCTTCACTGCCTTTAAACAAAACAGGCTTAGTTAATTCTAAATACCAATCACAGAATTGGTTCCATGTGAATTCATATAGCGCTTGTGACGTTAAATCGAATCGGAATTGATTAAATGATTCATGCACTGTTTTAATGGTTTGCTGTAATTGCGCTTTGATCCAACGATCCGCTAATGAAAATTCCACTTCACTTGCCTTCATACCGCAATCATGTTCTTCGGTATTCATTAATACGTAACGGCTGGCATTCCATAACTTATTACAGAAGTTACGATAGCCGTCTAAGCGTTTCATGTCCCAGCTAATATCACGTCCTGTTGAAGCGACAGAAGTTAAGGTAAAACGTAGCGCATCTGTGCCGTGAGCTTCAATACCTTCAGGGTATTCTTTTTTAGTGAGCTTAGTAATTTTCTTGGCTAGTTGCGGTTGCATCATATTGCCGGTGCGTTTTTCAAGTAAATCATCGAGAGAAATGCCGTCGATCATATCTAAAGGATCAACCACATTGCCTTTTGATTTACTCATTTTATCGCCGTTTTCATCACGAATAAGGCCAGTAACATAGACCTTTTTAAACGGTACTTGCGGTTGACCGTTTTCGTCTTTAATGAAATGCATGGTCATCATGATCATGCGCGCAACCCAGAAGAAAATGATGTCAAAACCCGTCACTAAAACATCTGTTGAATGGAATTTCTTTAAATCTTCCATCGAGTTTGGCCAACCTAAGGTTGAGAATGTCCAAAGTGCTGAAGAAAACCAAGTGTCTAACACGTCGTCATCTTGGCGTAAGTTAACTTCATTACCTAAAGAGTTATTCGCACGCACTTCTGCTTCAGAGCGACCAACATACACACCGCCATTATCGTCATACCAGGCAGGAATACGATGTCCCCACCATAATTGACGAGAAATACACCAGTCTTGAATGTCACGCATCCAAGCAAAATACATGTTTTCGTATTGCTTCGGAACAAATTCTATTTGACCACTTTCAACCGCTTCTACGGCAGGAATAGCGAGTTTTTCTGCACGAACATACCATTGATCGGTTAATAAAGGTTCGATGATCACACCTGAGCGATCACCATATGGCGCCACTAAATCGTGATCTTTTATACTTTCTAAAAAGCCGAGTGCGTCAAATTGTTCAACGATAGCTTTACGGGCATCAAAACGATCTAAGCCAACTAAATCTGCTGGTAAGTCAGAAGCATATTCTGTACTGGCTTCACCGTTGGTATTATACACTTCAGCTTGGGCTAAAATAGCCGCATCTTTATCGAAAATGTTGATCATGGCTAAGCCACAACGCTTACCTACTTCATTATCGTTAAAGTCATGGGCAGGGGTGATTTTTACACAACCAGTGCCTTTTTCCATATCAGCATGCTCGTCACCAACAATAGGGATCAAACGATTCACTACCGGTAATACTATTTTTTTGCCGATTAAATCTTTATAGCGTGGATCTTCTGGATTAACGGCAACACCCGTATCACCTAACATGGTTTCAGGACGAGTGGTGGCGACCACTAAATAATCAAGGCCATCGGCTGTTTTCGCGCCATCCGCTAATGGATAGCGTAAGTGCCACATGTGGCCTTTTTTGTCTTTGTTTTCAACTTCAAGATCAGAAATTGCGGTATGAAATTTAGGATCCCAGTTAACTAAACGTTTGCCGCGGTAAATTAAATCATCTTCAAATAAACGCACAAAAACTTCTTGTACCGCTTCAGACATGCCATCGTCCATGGTAAAACGATCACGTGTCCAGTCAATTGAGTTACCCAAACGGCGCATTTGTTTGCCAATGGTGCCACCAGATTCTTCTTTCCATTGCCAAATTTTGTCGATAAAAGCTTCACGGCCATAATCATGACGTGTTTTTTCTTCTTCAGCGGCAATTTTACGCTCAACCACCATTTGGGTAGCAATACCCGCATGATCAGTCCCTGATTGCCATAAGGTGTTTTTGCCTTGCATGCGCTGATAACGAATTAAGGTGTCCATGATGGTTTGTTGAAAGGCGTGTCCCATATGTAAACTACCAGTCACATTAGGTGGTGGAATGGCAATACAATAACCATCGCCTTCACCTGTTGGGCTAAAGTAACCTTGCTCTTCCCAACTTTGGTAGAGCGATTGTTCAATATCAGAAGGGTTGAATGTTTTTTCCATCAGAATAACTACTTAACTTGTTAAAAATCTTATGACGTTTGCGGTATTGTTGCAGGTTGATTATCCACCTGAAATCCCGATTGACGATAGGCTTTAAAACGCTCGCGAGCGGCTTGTTTTAATTGTTCGTCACTGGGTACAAAGTCTACGATTTGTGAAAATTGATGAGCAAAGCTTGGGGCTGTACTCGTTAAATTAATTAATATTGGGCGGCGGTTTTTAGGTGCTTGCCAGCCAATTTCTACGGCAGAACCATAGTTTTGCCCTTCGCCAACCAGGTTATGGGCTACAAAGCTATCAGGTTCAAAAGACCAAAGCAGCTCATCCACTTGATGAGCTTGGTCTTGATCTTGGCAATAAATATAAACACGCTGATTTTGACGATAAAAATGCGCCGCTTGAAAACAGGTATGCAGCAATGATAATTGTTGTTTATCATCGCTAGGTTCTTGATCTAGTAGGTAGAACATTACCTGAGTGTTCATGCTGTGTTATTCGCCTTGCTCTGCGCCAGATTTATTTAATAAATATTGCGTTAACATGCTCACTGGGCGGCCAGTGGAACCTTTATCTTTTCCACCGCTGCGCCATGCAGTACCGGCAATATCAAGATGTGCCCAGTGATACTTTTTAGTAAATCGCGCTAAAAAGCATGCGGCAGTA
>DAINNQ010000144.1:0-6766 GCA_036735825.1 Alteromonadaceae bacterium
AGATCCTAATACTATTGCGTGAATAGAAGATGTTGTCGGACATAATTGTACCGAAAGGTTAAGTGTAGCTGAAAAAAGCTCACTTAATTCGGCTATTTTTTCACGTCGCCAATGCTCTTTTTGAGCCAGTTTTATACTAGCAATCGTTGCCCATGCTATGGCAGGTGAAATTGCCGTTGAATAAATATAATGGCGAGAAAAGTTCACTAAGTAATCATAGACATTGTCATTACATGCGATAAAAGCACCATTGGTTGCTAGTGCTTTACCAAAAGTTGCCATGACAATATCAATATTGTCTGCAAACGATGTACTGCCTTGCCCTGTTTCACCAATAACACCAATACTGTGCGCATCGTCCATATATAACCAAGCCTGATGTTTTTTACTGATTGCGTTAAGTTGTTTTACATCGGCTTGATCGCCATCCATGCTAAACACACCTTCAGAGACCACCATATGATTACTTGTCGTTTTACGCGATAGTAATTGATCTAACTGTTGATAATCATTGTGCAAAAAACGTTTTACTTTGGCTTTACCTGATAATGCGCCATCAATAAGTGATGCATGAGAAAACTTATCAAGCCAATAATGGGTGGTTTCGTCAGCAAAGGCATTTAACACGCCAAAATTGGCTGAAAAGCCACTATTAAACAATAAACATTTAGGTTTATTTAGCCATTGGCATATTTCATCTTCTAATGCTTGATGCGCGTAGCTAAATCCAGTGATCAAACTTGATGAGCTTGAAGATGCACCAAATTTTATCGCGCCATCGGCAAGGGCTTCATTAATTTTAGGATGATGATTTAAACCTAAATAGTCATTGGATGAAAAATTAAGATAACGTTTTCCATCAACCACTAATTCTCGGCCAGCTTGTTCACTTATCAATTGCCGATGACGATGAAGATTATTTTCTCTTTGCTGTGTTAAACGTTGCTGTACGAAAGAAAACGTCATGTTCAAATGCTACAAACTTAGTTAACAGCGTTGTAGAATAAGTCACTTTCTGATTCAGCTACTTTGGCTTGGAGCACTTGCTGTTCGTACTCTTCGTCAATATTGTTGGCAATAGTTTCAGTGTTTATGCCTAACTTTTTAAATAACAGAATATCTTGATTCGTTTCTGGATTTGCCGCGGTTAATAATTTACAACCGTAGAAAATTGAATTTGCGCCCGCTAAAAAGCACATCGCTTGCATTTGTTCATTCATCGCTTCACGCCCTGCTGATAAACGAACATGACTTTTTGGCATCATGATCCGTGCAACGGCTATACAACGAATAAATTCAAAATGATCAAGATCGTCAACTTCAGCTAACGGTGTACCATCTACTTTTACTAGCATATTAATAGGTACACTCTCAGGTTGAGGTGATAAATTCGCTAACTGAGCTAAAAGAGACGCTCTATCTTGCGCTTGTTCGCCTAAGCCAACAATGCCGCCACTACACACTTTCATGCCAGCACTGCGAACATTGGTTAATGTGTCGAGTCGGTCTTGATAAGTACGCGTGGTAATAATTTGGTTATAATGCTCTGGTGAGGTATCTAAATTATGGTTGTAATAATCTAAGCCTGCATTTTGTAGTTCGTTAGCTTGATCAGCTGATAGCATCCCTAAAGTCATGCATGTTTCTAGGCCAAGCGACTTCACGCCTTTCACCATTTCAACCACATAAGGCATATCACGCTCTTTAGGGTTACGCCAAGCGGCCCCCATACAAAAGCGAGTTGAACCTTGATCTTTGGCTTTTTGAGCAGCTTCAAGTACTTTTTCAACTTCCATTAAGCGTTCTTTATCAATATCGGTTTTATATCGTGCACTTTGAGAGCAATATTTGCAGTCTTCAGGGCATGACCCCGTTTTAATTGATAACAAGGTACTCACTTGCACTTCATTGGGATTAAAGTGCTGACGATGTACCGTTTGAGCTTGAAACATTAAATCGTTAAAAGGTAGGTCAAATAAAGCTTTTACTTCAGCTTGAGTCCAATTATGACGAACACTACTTTGATGAGCAGACGAAGACTGATTTACTTGAGACATTCAGGAACTACCTTTATTGATTTGAAATTGCATCGGCGTATTTTAACGGGTAGTCTATGCGCTAACAACAACTTGTCAACAAGAACAGCCTTTCAAAGTTAACAAATGAACAATAAATACACAGATTTGACCACATTTGATCGCCAACACATTTGGCACCCTTATACTTCTATGTCTCAACCGCTACCTTCTTACTTGGTTGAGTCTGCAAATGGTGTAAATATAAACTTGGCTTCAGGTGAGTCTTTAGTCGATGGTATGTCATCTTGGTGGTCAGTATTGCATGGTTATAATCATCCTGTGCTAAATCAAGCTTTAACCGAGCAAGCAGCTAAAGTTTCTCATGTCATGTTTGGTGGCTTAACTCATGAACCCGCCATTGAATTAGCAAAAACCTTAATTGATATAACTCCTGATGGTTTAGATAGAATATTCTTTTCTGACAGTGGTTCGGTTGCTGTTGAAGTCGCAATAAAAATGGCTTTGCAATATTTTCAAAGTTTAGGACAATCAAATAAGCATAAACTGCTGACAGTGCGCAATGGCTATCATGGAGATACTTTTGCTGCTATGTCAGTGTGCGATCCTGTTACTGGCATGCATCAAATTTTTGAAAAAGTGTTGATGCAATCTCATTTTGCTCCAGCGCCAACGATTATGATTGATGAGACATGGCATGATGAAGAAATACAAGCATTAACTCATATGTTTGAACAACATCACCAAGAAATTTCTGCATTTATTATTGAACCTATTGTTCAAGGCACTGGGGGGATGCGCTTTTATCATCCAAACTATCTTAAAGCCTGCCGACAATTATGCGATCAATATAATGTGCTATTTATTGCTGATGAAATTGCCACAGGGCTTGGCCGAACAGGAAAGCTTTTTGCGTGTGAATGGGCAGCGATAAGTCCAGACATAATGTGTTTAGGTAAAACGCTTACGGGTGGTTATTTAACTTTAGCAGCGACTTTGTGTACCAGTGAAATTGCCGAGGTTATTAGTCAGGGTGAATCCAGTTGTTTTATGCATGGACCAACTTACATGGCCAACCCGTTAGCTTGTGCGGTTGCTAATGCTAGCATTAAATTATTACTTGAACAGAATTGGCAACAACGCATTGCTGATATAGAAAAACAACTAAACACTGAATTATTGCCGTTAGCAAAGCATACTCGAGTTAAAAATACTCGTGTGCTGGGCAGTATCGGCGTAGTGGAAACTCATTCATCAGTTAACGTGGCAAACATTCAAAAACGCTTTGTTGAACTTGGCGCGTGGATAAGACCTTTTGGCAAACTTGTTTATATCATGCCGCCACTGATTATTGAGCAAAAGCAATTATCGTTATTGATCAATGCCATTGATACTGTGCTAGTAGAGGATGATTGTTTTAATTACAAGGTTAATAATCTTGAAGCTCTTTAAACCAAGCAATCTAGCGCTGCATCATTTGAAACACGATATAAACTACCCAAGCAATAGAGACAATAAACAGTAATGAAAAGTTAAACTGTTTATTGTCACTTGCTCTTCTACTGCGATATTTATCGATAATAATACAAAGATAACTTAACAACGCACTACACCAAAGTAAGATGTATAAATAGCCGGTTAAAGGCGTTAACCAAAACTTACGAATTGTAATTTGATGATAACGTAAAACGCCATAATCATTATCTGGCGCAGCATAATAAGAAACAAATAAAGCAACAATAAAAATCAGCCAGCCAAGCAAGGCTAATATTCGAATGATCTTAACCCAAATATCGACTTTTTTCCGTCTGTCATTTTCTGGCAAATGCATATAAGTGCACCTTTTCCTCAATAATTTTCACTTTTGTCGAATAAATAGACCACAAACATTAACTTTTACTTGTTAAACCAGATGATCACGGTAACATATCTGTCCCTAAATCTAGCACATATATTAAAGAGAAAAGAGGTTGATAAATGTCAGTTATAGCAATTACTGATGTCTTAGCGGGACAATTCCCTGTAAATGAAGAAATCACTGTTCATGGTTGGGTAAGAACTCGTCGTGACTCAAAAGCAGGTATTTCATTTTTGGCCATTCATGACGGTTCATGTTTTGACGCAATTCAAGCAATTGCTCCTAATGAATTAGACAATTATCAATCTGAAGTTTTAAAACTCACTACGGGTGCTGGTGTTAAAGTGACGGGAATTTTAGTTGAATCTCCTGGACAAGGTCAGTCATTTGAAATTCAAGCAACTAAAGTTGAAGTTTTGGGTTTAGTTGAAGACCCTGACACATACCCGATGGCGGCTAAACGTCACTCAATAGAATTTTTACGTGAACAAGCTCACCTTCGCCCAAGAACAAACATTGGTGGTGCGGTAACTCGTGTTAGAAATACCCTTGCTCAAGCCGTGCATCGTTTTCTTCATCAAAAAGGTTATTTTTGGATCAGCACCCCGTTAATTACAGGCAGTGACTGTGAAGGTGCAGGCGAAATGTTCCGTGTAAGTACGCTAGACATGGAAAATTTACCACGTAACGATAAAAACGAAATCGATTACACTCAAGATTTTTTTGGTAAAGAAACATTTTTAACGGTATCTGGTCAGCTAAACGTTGAAACCTATTGTTGTGCACTTTCAAAGGTTTATACTTTTGGCCCAACATTTAGAGCAGAAAATTCAAATACTAGCCGTCATTTGGCTGAATTTTGGATGATAGAACCAGAAATTGCTTTTGCTGATTTATCGGATGCTGCCGATCTTGCTGAAGAAATGCTTAAATATGTGTTTAAAGCGGTGCTAGAAGAACGCGCAGACGATATGGCGTTTTTCCAACAACGTGTTGATAAAACAGTGATTGATCGTTTAAATGCTGTTATTAACAGTGAATTTGTTCGTATGGATTATACAGACGCCATCACGATTTTAGAGAACTGTGGTAAAACCTTTGAAAATCCAGTTTCTTGGGGCGTTGATCTTAACTCAGAGCACGAACGTTATTTAGCAGAAGAACACGTTCGCGGACCTGTGGTTTTACAAAATTATCCAAAAGATATTAAATCTTTCTACATGCGTTTAAATGATGATGGTAAAACTGTTGCTGCTATGGACATTTTAGCTCCAGGTATTGGCGAAATTATTGGTGGAAGCCAACGTGAAGAACGTCTTGATGTTTTAGATACGCGTTTAGCTGAAATGAATTTAGATCCAGCTGATTACAGCTGGTATCGTGATTTACGCCGCTACGGCACAGTGCCTCACTCAGGCTTTGGTCTAGGGTTTGAACGTTTAGTTGCTTATGCAACGGGTATGCAAAACGTCCGTGACGTCATCCCATTCCCAAGAACGCCTAACAGCGCTTCTTTCTAAAGCCATTTATTAATACAAACAGAAAAGCCCTGATTTCAGGGTTTTTCTTTATGCTAACTTTTTAAGACGGCTTTATAAATAACTTACCCGATCATCAAAAAATTTGCTGACTTTTTCAGGGAGTTGTTTGGCTTTAGTGCCAATATACAAAAATCCAACTAAATCATCTTGTAAATCAATTGATAAAGCCTTTTTTACATCGGCATTATAGCTTAACTCGCCAGTACGCCACATTGCCCCAAAGCCTAAAGTAAATGCTGCCATTTGCATAGCATGAACACTACAACCTGCGGTGATCATTTGCTCTGATTTAGGCACTTTTTCATGTTCTGTATAACGCGTTGAAACAATAATAATTAACGGTGCTCGAAATGGCATTTTTTCAGTTTTAGCAAGTTTGACTTGATCAGCGCCCATATTATTAGCAGCACTAACAAAAATATCACTGAGTTTTTTTAAACCCTCTTGTTTCACTACGGTAAAATGAAAAGGTTTTAAAGCACCGTGATCAGGTACTCTCATACCTGCTAATAATATCTTTTGTAATGCTGAATCTTCAGGTGCAGGCAAGGTTAATAAAGGATCTGAACTGCGTTTAAGCAATAAATCTATGGCATTCATATAGCATCATTATTTTTTAATCGTGATTGTAAATAACGATTATACAGGTAATAGTCTGCGCTGGTAAAACGCCCTGCGCCAATAAATAATAACGCTAACAACATGATCAAATATGTCATCGAAAATTCAATACCATTATTTAAAACCACAATGCCACCTTTTTCATAAAGCCAGTCGGTATTACCATGCTCAGCTAATATTTCTCTCATGCGTTGTAAACGAATACTTGCTTGTTCACTGTTGTCTAGGCTTTGATTGGCTTGTTCAACACCTAACCAAACAAACACTTTCGCTGGGCTAATATCGGCATTGGTTGGTGTGATCGCAAACCAGCCATTCTCAGCATGCACTGAGGTAGCAGCAACAATCATAGTAAAAATTAACGGAATAGAGATTAAACGGGTAAATAAACCAATAAGCAGAAACCAACCACCAAAAAACTCAAACCACGCGGCAAAATTGGCTAATAATTCGGGAAAAGGTAAGCCTAAACCCCATTGCGCATTACCAAACCAGTCGATAATTTCAGGTTTAGCTAATAATGACTGCAAGCTAAAAGGATCACCGTTAGACATTTGTAATTTACTATACCCTGCCATGATAAAGACAGGCGCAAGATATAAACGAAGTAAAAGCGCAGGGATCCCGTTAAGCAGTTCAAGTAAACGATTAAATTTTTGATAATAAGAATGAAATAATTGATAGGCTTATTGCTCGAAAAACTACTTCGG